>NZ_JBHVKW010000003.1:0-252917 GCF_042797905.1 Amycolatopsis sp. NPDC057786 | reverse complement strand
CGGTCATCCGGCGGGCCGCTTCTTTGTGTCCGGGGTGAATTACACGCGTGGCGTTTCACGTGAAACGGGCGAGGGCGAGTGGAGTTGTCCACAACTTCGGTCTGTCTCCCCGCTTTGCGGTCGGCGTCATGGACAATCAGTGGAGCGCGTTTCACGTGAAACGGCGTCGAGGTTGAGGAGCGAGAGTGGGCTTGGACGGGGTCGCCGCATCGGTACGGAGTGCGGCGTCGGAAGTATTCGGAGACCGCGTCGAGCAAGCCGTCGGCTACGTCGAACTCCTGGAGCGGCACGGCGTCGAGCGTGGGCTCATCGGGCCCCGGGAGGTCGACCGGCTGTGGGAGCGCCACGTCCTCAACTCCGCCGTGATCGGCGAGCGGATCCCGGACGGCGCTCGCGTGGTCGACGTCGGCTCGGGTGCGGGGCTTCCGGGTGTGCCGCTCGCGATCAGCCGACCGGACCTCGATATCGTTCTGCTGGAACCGATGGCCCGACGGGTCGACTGGCTGGCCGAGGTTGCCGAGAAGCTGGAACTCCCCATCACCGTTGTCCGCGGGCGCGCGGAGGAGCGGCAGGTACGTGAGGAGCTCGGTGGCGCGGATGTCGTCACCGCCCGGGCGGTCGCTCCGCTGGCCCGGCTCGCGAACTGGTGCCTCCCGCTCGTGCGTCCCCAAGGTGCTCTGGTCGCCCTCAAAGGAGCGAGCGCTGGAGAGGAAATCGAACGCGATCGTGCCGCCGTCCGGAAGGCCGGCGGCGGTGAACCCGAAGTCTTCGAGTGCGGTACGAAGGTGCTCGAAGTCCCGAGCACCGTCGTCGTGATCCATCGCCTGCCCCCGAAACCGTCTCGATCGCGCAGGCGTAGCTAGACCGGTTCCACGTGAAACAACGCAGAACGACTCCCACGTCTAATACAGAGGAGGCTCGAGACCGGTGACTCCCCCGCCGTCCGACCCTGCGAGCGCCGGCCAGGAACTCGGCTGGACGCCCATCGCCGAAGAAGCCGTCCGCGCCGCCAGCGTGCTGCACCCCAAGGAGGGTGCGCTCCCCCGGCCGAACCGCCGGCGGGTGCTGACGGTCGCCAACCAGAAGGGCGGCGTCGGCAAGACGACGAGCACGGTGAACCTCGCCGCCGCCCTGGCCGTCCACGGGCTCAAGACGCTCGTGATCGACCTCGACCCCCAGGGCAACGCGAGCACCGCGCTCGACATCGACCACCGATCCGGCACACCGTCGATCTACGAGGTGCTGATCGGCGAGGTGTCGCTCGCCGAGGCGGCGGCCCAGAGCGAGCAGTCGTCCAATCTCTACTGCGTGCCCGCGACCATCGACCTCGCCGGTGCCGAGATCGAACTCGTCTCCATGGCGTCCCGCGAGATGCGGCTCAAGGAGGCGCTGTCGTCCGAGATCCTCGACGAGATCGGCGTCGACTACGTCTTCATCGACTGCCCGCCGTCGCTCGGCCTGCTGACCGTCAATGCGATGGTGGCCGCGCAGGAGGTGCTGATCCCGATCCAGTGCGAGTACTACGCGCTCGAAGGTCTGGGGCAGCTGCTGAGCAACATCGAGCTCGTCCAGGCGCACCTGAACCGTGAACTCAGCGTCTCCACGATCCTGCTCACCATGTACGACGGCCGGACGAAGCTGGCCGATCAGGTGACGAACGAGGTCCGGAACCACTTCGGGGACACTGTTCTCAAGACGGTGATCCCGCGCAGCGTGAAGGTCTCCGAGGCCCCCGGATACGGGCAGACGGTCCTCGCGTACGACCCGGGTTCCCGGGGCGCGATGAGCTACGTGGACGCGGCCAAGGAGATCGCGCAGCGTGGGGTGGAGATGAAGGAAAGGAGCGGTACGGCATGAGCGAGCGCAGAGGGGGGCTCGGGCGCGGGCTCGCCGCCCTGATCCCCACCGGCCCTCCGCCGGGTGCGGCGGCACCGGCTGAGAACGGCTCCCCTGTCCCGTCCCCGCCCGCCAGCAAGCCCGCGGGGCCGGACGACAAGGGCTGGTTCGCGGCCAACGGCGCGGCCGGTTCGCACGGCGGAACGGTCGCCGGCGCGGTCTACCGCGAGGTGCCGGTCAGCCAGATCAAGCCGAACCCGAAGCAGCCGCGGCAGGTCTTCGACGAGGACGCGCTCAACGAGCTGGAGCACTCGATCCGCGAGTTCGGGCTCATGCAGCCCATCGTGGTCCGGGAACTCGGCGCCGACGAGTACGAACTCGTCATGGGCGAGCGGCGCCTGCGTGCCTCCCAGCTCGCGGAGCTGGAGGCGATCCCGGCGATCGTCCGCCAGACCGCCGACGAGGCGATGCTGCGCGACGCGCTGCTCGAGAACATCCACCGCGTTCAGCTCAATCCGCTCGAAGAGGCGGCCGCGTATCAGCAGCTGCTCGACGAGTTCGCGGTCACGCACGAGGAGCTGGCGAGCCGGATCGGGCGCAGCCGCCCGGTCATCACCAACACGATCCGCTTGCTCAAACTCCCCCTCGCGGTCCAGCGACGGGTCGCGGCCGGGGTGCTTTCGGCCGGCCACGCGCGGGCGCTGCTCTCTCTTGAGGACGCCGACAGTCAGGAAGAGCTGGCCGCCCGGATCGTCGCGGAAGGCATGTCGGTCCGCGCCACCGAAGAAGCGGTCACGCTCAAGAAGAGCGAAAAGCCGGCCAAGCCGAAGCCCGCTCCCCGCAAGCCGATCCAGGCGCCGGGTCTCCAGGAACTGGCGAACCGGCTTTCGGATCGGTTCGACACTCGCGTGAAGGTCGACTTGGGGCGCCGCAAGGGGCGGATCACGCTCGAATTCGGGTCCGTTGACGATCTTGAACGCATCGTGGCGCTGATGGACCAAAATCAGGCAAATCAGACACACGAAACCGATTAGGGATCACCCCAGGTCGTTTTGTCACGGTGACGATAGCTGAGTGTCGACAGAGAAGTGACGCTGAGTACTTGAACTGGGGGCAAGTATGAAGGGGCTCTTCGGCGGTCGAAATCCGCGCGCGGTGGTCTTCGACTGCGACGGATTGCTCATGGACACCGAGCCGTGTTGGTCGGTAGCCGAGGCCGAGCTGTTCGCCCGGCGAGGTCTGCCCTTCGGTCCGGACGAGAAGGCGTTGGTGATCGGCAAGGCGCTCCCGGCCGCCGCCGACGCGATGGCGGAGGCGTTCGGTGAACCCGAGGGCGGCGCCGAGATCGCGGACGAGTTGCTGAGGTTGGTGACTGAAGTCGTCACCGTGAAAGCGGAGGCGATGCCCGGCGCGCGGGAGTTGGTCGAATTGACCGCCGCTGCCGTCCCAGTCGCCGTCGCGAGCAACTCGCCCCGGGCGCTCCTCGAAGCCGCGCTCGTTCGTGGCGGGCTTTCGGAGATGTTTCCCGTGAAACTGGCCGCCGACGAGGTGGCCGCACCGAAGCCGGACCCGGAGATGTATCTGACCGCCTGCGCGCTGCTTGCCGTCGATCCCAGCGAAGCACTGGCGCTCGAGGATTCGATGACCGGTCTCCGGTCGGCGCGAGCGGCCGGGGTGACCGTCATCGGGGTTCCCACGTTGAAGCGGCAGGACTTCCCCGCCGATGTCGTGATCGGCTCCCTGCGCGATGCCGAGCTGCTTGCCTGGATCCGCGGCTGGCCTCGGCGGTGACCGCTCTCCCCTTTGTCCGCTTCCAGAGCCCGGCCCGCGACGAGCGTGGAAACTTCACCGGCATCTTCGGTCTCGTGAACGGGCTGGCCCGAGCCGGATGCCTGACCGTCGAGCAGGAAGCCTTCCGCCGGGCGAACAATGACTGGTACGACGCGAACTTCATCAACCCGGCGCATACCGATCCGAGCGTCTACGATCCTCACGTCAACCCTGGGGCCGCGGCGTGGTTCAAGGCGACCGCCCGTGTCTTCATCGAGCGGGTCGACGGCTACCTGGCGATTCTGGAGGCGCACGGAATCCCGTGCGAGACCGTCCGGTCGGCGAATCCGGGACGGATCGTCTACGAAGACGAGTACCAGGTAGTCGTCGTCCAGAACTGAAGCGCCTCAGCTCTTGCGGGAAATCGCCCGTCCCACGAGGTCGGCGAAGACCGAGCCGAGCGTGGCCCCCGACGCCTCGATCGCCACCGGGACGATCGACGTCTCGGTCAGCCCCGGCGACAGGTTCACCGCGAGGAAGTAGACCGTGCCGTCTTCGGCGACCACGGCGTCGGTGCGGGAGATGTCGCGAAGCCCGAGTTGCCGGTGCACGGCGACGGCCAGCTCGCTGACCGCCTTGGCGGCGTCGTCGGGGATCCGCGCGGGGGTGAAGAAGTCGGTCAGCCCGGCGGTGTAGCGGGCGGTGTAGTCGTACACGCCGCTCTCCGGCACGATCTCGACCGCGGGCAGGGCCTCGGGGCCCTCCTCGCCTTCGATGACCGTCACGGCCACCTCAACGCCGGATACGAACTTCTCGGCGAGAACGGTGTCCCCGTAAGCGAAGCAGCCGACCATCGCGCCGGGCATTTCGGCGGCGTCCTTGACGACCTGGGCGCCCAGCGCTGATCCGCCTTGGTCCGGCTTGAGGATCATGGGCAGGCCCAGCGTTTCGACCATCGAGTCGAGCACGGCCTGCGCGCCGAGTTCGCGGAAGGTGCTGTGCGGCAGCACGACCCAGTCCGGCGTGGTGAAACCCGCGTCAGCGACGAGTGCCTTGGCGGTCGGCTTGTCCCACGCGCGGCGGCAGCCCTGCGAACTGGTGCCGACGTAAGGCACGTCGAGCATCTCCAGCACCGTCTGCACCGCGCCGTTCTCCCCCTCACCACCGTGAAGGGCGACGATGGCCGCGTCAGGCCGCTGGGTGCGCAGACGTTCGAGCAGGCCCGCGTCGGTGTCCCACTCCTCGACGATGAGCCCTTCGGCCCGCAACGCGACCGAGAGCCGGCGTCCGGAGCGGAGAGAGACATCGCGTTCGTGGGAAAGTCCGCCTGCGAGTACGGCAACGGTGCGGTCGACCACCGAGACTCCTTTTGTGCTTGGGGACGTCCGGTCGATCAGACCGTGTCCGGAGAGGGGTTCTGCGGACCCGAGATCGAGCGAGGGCTCGCGTTACCGAAGGTACGCGCGAGGTCCATTTCGGACTCGAGCACCGCGGCGAGCCGCCGGACGCCTTCGCGGATCCGCTCGGGTGTCGGGTAGCAATAGGAAAGTCGAAGCTGTCTGCTGCCGAAACCGTCGGCGTAGAAACCGGTTCCGGAGGCGTACGCGACACGGGCCGTGACGGCCCGCGGCAGCATCGCCTTCGTGTCCACGCCTTCGGGGACGGTCATCCAGACGTAGAAACCGCCGTCGGGTTTGGTCCAGCTGCAACCGGCGGGCATATGCTGATCGAGCGCGGACAGGATCGCGTCCCGGCGCTCCCGGTAGTTCTCGCGGAAGGTCTTGATCTGACCCATCCAGTCGTGCGTCGAGAGGTATCGCGACACGATCAACTGGTTAAGCGTCGGCGGACAAAGCGTCGCGGACTCGGCCGCGAGCACCAGTTTCTCCCGGACGGCATGTGGCGCGAGCACCCAGCCGACCCGCAGGCCGGAGGCGAAAGTCTTCGAAAAAGAGCCCAGGTAAACGACGTTGTCGGGGTCGATCGAGCGGAGCGCGGGGTACGTCTGCCCGCTGAAGCCGAGTAGCCCGTACGGGTTGTCCTCGATGATGAGGATGTCGTTCTCCCGGCAGATCTCCACGATCTCCGCGCGACGTTCGACGGCCAGCGTGACGCCGCCGGGGTTGTGGAAGTTGGGGATCGTGTAGAGGAACTTGACCCGGCGGCCCGCTTTCCGTGTCTCCGCGAGCGCGGCACGGAGCCCCTCGGGGACCAGGCCGTGGTCGTCCATCGCGACGTGGACGACGTCCGCCTGGTACGCGGCGAACGAGCCGAGCGCGCCGACGTACGACGGACCCTCGGCGATGATGACGTCACCCGGATCGCAGAACAGCCGGGTGACCATGTCGAGCCCCATCTGGGAGCCGACCGTCACGACGACGTCGTCGGGGTGGGCCTTGATGCCCTCGAGAGCCATGATTTCGCAGATCTGCTCACGCAGCGACGGGATGCCGTGCGCTGAGCCGTACTGGAGCGCGACCAGGCCGTCCTGGGCGATGAGTTCACCGACCTGCGCGGACAGCGTGTCCAGCGGGAGGGCGGCGAGGTTCGGCATCCCGCCGGCGAGCGATACCACTTCGGGGCGACTGGCCACCGCGAACAAGGCCCTGATCTCGGAAGCAGTCATCCCGGCCGTACGCGCGGCGTAGCGGTCGAGATGAGGGTCGAGGTTGTGTCGGCCGGGCTCCGGCCGGACAGGGCGATTCTCGGTCATCAGGCGCTTCACCCGTGCTTCGAAGTGGACATAGTCGCTACCGACTGGTAGTTCCATCGAGTGTAACCACCCTCCCTTGAGGGGCCCTGGCCTTTCGGTGTTCATCACATCGGCCTATCCTCGGTCTGGACCCCTTCAGTGAGCCCTGCTCGGGACAAGGCTGCGTCGGGTGTTTCCTCATTCAGGGAGGTTTGTCTGTGTCGCGTCGCGTCGTGGGCGTAACCCTGGACAACCTCGAACATCTGCCCAAGAGCTGCCGCCGCTGCGTGTACTGGGAGCTGGCGCCGCATATGAAGGCGCAGGCCGAGGAGTACGGCGCGACAGAGGTCGAAAAGGAAGCCTGGGTCTCCAGCGTGCTGCTGGAATGGGGTTCCTGCGGCCGGATCGTCTACAGCGACACCCTGCCCGTCGGTTTCGTGCTCTACGCGCCGCCGAACGCCGTGCCGCGCTCGCTGGCCTTCCCGACTTCGCCCCCTGGTCCCGACGCGGTTCTGCTGACCGCGTTCCAGGTGCTTCCCGAATTCCAGGGCGGTGGACTGGGACGGATGCTGGTGCAGGCCGTCGCGAAGGATCTCACCAAACGCGGTGTCCGCGCGATCGAGGCCTTCGGGGACGCCAAGCCCGACGAGACCGATCCGGACGGCGGGCACAGTTGCGTGCTGCCCGCCGCGTTCCTGCAGAGCGTCGGGTTCAAGACCGTGCGGCCGCATCCGCGCTGGCCGCGGCTGCGGCTGGAACTGCGGTCGGCGATCTCGTGGAAGGAAGACGTGGAGGCGGCCCTCGAACGGCTGCTCGGCCAGGTCTCCATCACGACGGCCGAGCCGAGTATGGGCCGCGCCTGACCTCTTCCGTCTTTCTGGACGGTCACCTTCCGATTGCCATGAACGGTCCTTTCCTTGCGAAATTTGCCAGGAAAGGACCGTTCCTAGCGCGCCGGTGAGCCGCTCTAGCAGAGTTTTCGAGTGCGCGCAGCAGCCATCCCCCTGCTTGGGGACAGCTGTGGGTAACCCGCCGAGTTATCCACAGATCGCTGCTAGGAGCGGTGGAAAATCTGTGGATGGGTAGGCTGGACCTGGGGACGCCCCCCGGGAAGGGCGGGGGCTGCGCGCGGGGTGGAGCTAGGTGTGGCGTGCCCGGGCGAGGGGGCACACAACCGGTTGTGCCGAGGGCGTCGGCAGAGGGATGTGCGCCCGCGTGCGGGGTGTGGAGGACTGGCTACTCCGCTTTGGCGAGTTCGTGGGCCAGGACGTCCGCGAAGGTGAACGTGCCGGTCGGCTGGTCCCCTTCACCGAGGAGATACAGGCGCTTCACGGCGACCAGGATGCCTTCGGCGACGATGTCGCGGAAAGCGGGATCCGCCAGTTTGCGGCTGTCTTCCGGGTTGGTCAGATAGCCGATCTCGATCCGCACCGCCGGGCAGCGGGTGCGGGTGAAGATCTCCCAGGTCTTGTAGTGCGTGCGGCAGTCGAGCATGCCGGTGCGGGCGGCCAGCTCACGCTGGATGAAACCCGCCAGCAGCTCACCGACGGTCGACGTGGTGCCGTTGCCGGTGCCGAAGTGGAAGCTCGCGACCCCCTGCGCCTTGGGCGAGGAGTTCTGGTCGTTGTGCAGCGAAAGGAACAGGTCGGCGCCCGCCTCGTTCGCGAACTTCGCCCGCTCACCCTCGGTCGGGCTCTGGTTCGGGCCGCGCGAGATCAGCGCTTCCATGCCCGTCGCCTGCATCCGGCCTTCGAGCCGCCGCGCGAGATCCCAGGCGATGTCCGCTTCACGCAAACCGCTGGCGACGACACCGAGGTCATCGCCACCGTGGCCGGGGTCGATCACGATGCGCTTGCCGCGCAGCCGGGGGCCCGCCTGCCGCACCTGCTCCTGCTCGCGCAGGAAAACGGGGCGGCCGCCGCGGGCACGCGGCGAAGAGAGCCGGTGCAGCTCACGGATGGTGGCCGGGCCGCACATACCGTCGGCGACCAGGCGCATGTCGCGCTGGAAGGTCTTGAGCGCACGCTCGGTCTGGGGACCGAAGTGCCCGTCCGGGCGGCCGGCGTCGAATCCGAGCTCGGTCAGTCGCTCCTGGAGCGCGAAAACGTCGTCACCCTGCATGGGGGCGGAGAACATGTAGGTCAGCGGCCGGCTGCCGAGATGGAAGCCGGCGCCGCGAAGCGCCTGGTAGGTGGCCGGACCCACCAGACCGTCGGTGATGAGCCCACGGCGCTGCTGGAACGCCCGCACGGCATGTTCCATCGCCGTGTCGAAGACCTCGTACTCCCCGGATTCGGTCACCGGCGGGAGCAGCTCCATCGCCGCCAGCGTGGACCTGATCTCGGCGACGTCCGGTCCGGCGTCACCGCGGCGGAGTACCCGCATGCACTCCTCGCTCTTCCCTTTGGGCACCGATCGAACTCGATGCACGACTGTGAAAATCCTGCGGGGCGAACCCCGGTGCTCTATTGTGCCCTGTGAACTCTCGGTGAGCGCGGAGGCCCGGTCGGTGCGTCAAGTGCCCGTTCGTGGAACTCGTCCAGGCGTTGCCGTAACGGAGAGATCTGCCCATTCCCCGAGACGACGAAACCCGGAGCCTGGGCAGGCCCCGGGTTTCGGCAGGTGAAACGCGAGATCAGAGGACGTCGGCGAGGTCCGACAGCAGCGCGGCCTTCGGCTTGGCGCCGACGATCTGCTTCACCGGCTTGCCGCCCTGGAACAGGATCAGCGTCGGGATCGACATCACCTGGTAGTCACGCGCAGTGTTCGGGTTGGCGTCGATGTCGAGCTTCGCGACCGTCAGCTTCTCGCCGTTCTCCGCCGCGATCTCCTCGAGCACCGGGGCGACCATCTTGCACGGTCCGCACCAGGTCGCCCAGAAGTCGACCAGGACGGGCTTCTCGCTCGTCAGCACGTCGTCGACGAAGCTCTTGTCGGTCACCGTCACGGTGTTGGCCATGGTGTCTCCTTCTGGGTGGTGAAACTCCGGTGTTGGGAAAGGTCAGTTGGTGGTGGCGCCGTAGCCGCCACCGACCAGCTCAGGGGTCTCCTGGGCGGTCTCGACACCGGCGTGCTCCGCCAGCCATCGTTCCGCGTCGATCGCCGCGGCGCAGCCCGAGCCCGCAGCGGTGATCGCCTGCCGGTAAGTGCGGTCGACCAGGTCGCCCGCGGCGAAAACGCCGGGAAGGTTCGTGTACGAGGTGCGGCCCTTGGTGAGCACGTAGCCGTCCTCGTCGAGGTCCACCTGCCCACGCACCAGTTCACTGCGCGGGTCGTGACCGATCGCTACGAAGAAGCCGGTCACGTCCAGCTTGGACTCCTCGCCGGTGATCGTGTCCTTGAGCCTCAGTCCCTCGACCTTGCCCTCACCCTCGACCTCGGTGATCTGCTTGTTGAGCGCCCACTTGATCTTCTCGTTCTCGCGGGCCCGCTCCAGCATGATCTTGGAGGCGCGGAACTCCTCGCGGCGGTGGACGATCGTGACGGACTTGGCGAACTTCGTCAGGAAGGTCGCCTCCTCCATCGCCGAGTCGCCGCCGCCGGCGACCACGATGTCGTGGTCGCGGAAGAAGAAACCGTCGCAGGTGGCACAGGCCGAAACACCGCGGCCGAGCAGTTCCTGCTCGCCGGGCACGTTCAGATAGCGGGCCGCGGCGCCCATCGAGAGCACGACCGCGCGGGCCGCGTAGCGCTTGCCGTTCGCGAAGACGTATTTGACGTCACCGGTCAGCTCGACGGACTCGACGTCTTCCTGGCGCAGGTCGGCGCCGAAACGCTTGGCCTGCTCGCGCATCTCTTCCATGAGGTCGGGACCCTGGATGCCCTCGCGGAAGCCGGGAAAGTTCTCGACCTCCGTCGTCGTCATCAGCGCACCGCCGAACTGGGTGCCCTCGAACACCAGCGGTTCGAGCTGCGCCCGTGCCGCGTACACAGCGGCGGTGTAACCCGCAGGACCCGATCCCACAATGATCAGGTTCCTGATCTCCTCGGCAGCCACCCGTGACCTCCGCTCGTAGTGACCTGTTCACCAGGCTCAACACGATCGTAAGGGCCGGTGTTCCCGTGGTGACCGGCGCTACTTTCTCCCGCCTTGCGCCGCGACGGAGATCCGACCTCTAGCGCCGCTAGGAAAGCTAGCGCGATAGCAAAGGTCCCTCGCTCCCCCCTGGAATGGGGCTGGTGGGGAGCGAGGGGCCAGTGAGGTTTCGGCCGGCTACTTCTGTCCGATGATTTTGTCGAAGAGGACCGCCGGGTTGCCCGGGCCACAGTCGGCACCGAAGGCGACGATGCGGAACTGGGCGAGTTTTCCTGTGGTGTAGATCACCATCACGCCGTCCTTGCCCGCGACGTTCACCGGCCGGATGCCCTCCGGCCGCACGTCGGCGTCCATTCCGGCCGCCGCGACGCAGGCGTCGAGACGTTCTTCGGTCTTCAGTGAGCCGAAGTCCCGGACGCCGATCGCCTTGCCGACGAGGGCTTCGGCCCCGCCGCCGTCTCCGCCGACCGAAGGCCCGGAAGGAGCCGACGGCGCGGGCTGCGCGATACCGCCCGAATCGGGCTCCCGGGTGGTCGGGACGACGATCGCCACGGCGGCGATCGCCGCCGCCGCCACGGTCGCTATCCCGGCGCCCCAGCCGATCCGTTTGGTCCGCCGCCGCCGTGCGGCCGCGAGGTCCACCACCGGGGCGACCTGCTCCTGCGGCCGTTCAGATGCACCTTGAAACGCAGGCGTCGCCCGCATTTCGGCGGCCAGCGCGGCGTCGATCCGGGCCGCGTACTCGGCCGGCATCGGCGCGACCGGCTCGTTCGCGAGTCCCGCGAGATCGGCCGTGGTCGCTTCGAGTGCTTCGATGATCGCCAGTGCTTCGGGGTCGGCGTTCACCCGCGGCCACAGCTCGGCCGCTTCTCGCTCGTCCAGCACACCTGCGTGCAGGTCGGCGAGCACATCGACAGACCACGGCGGACCGACGGTCCCACCGATCCCCCTGCTCTCGTCTGTCATCGTCCCTCCCCGTCACCCGGCGTGCCCTGAGGACGCCTGGCACCCCGTTGCGGGGTAGCGCGCTCTCGTTTGCTTTCGTGAGTTGGGACGTTCGCAATCGCATCGGGGTTCCGTAGATGTCCGAGAACCTTCGCGAGCTTTCCGCGACCTCGGGCACACCGGCTCTTGACCGTGCCCTCGGCGATGCCGAGCATCTTCGCCGTCTCGGCGACGGAGTATCCCTCGACGTCGACCAACACGATCGGGGCACGCTGCTCTTCGGGGAGCTGGTCGAGGGCTTCCTTGACGACCAGGCTCGTCTCGCGTTCCGACATCGAGTCGCGCGGTGACGCGGGCTCGTTGAACTGCCCGGTCTCGGGCAGCGGAACGGTCGGTCTGGCCTTGCCCCGCCGGATGCGGTCTAGGCACGCGTTCACGACGATACGGTGCAACCACGTCGTGACCTGCGATTCGGCTCTGAAGTTGCCCGCTGCGCGGAACGCGGAGATGAAGGCGTCCTGCAGGGCGTCCGCGGCTTCTTCCGGATCCCGCAAGGTGCGCAGGGCTACCGCCCACATGCGGTCTCGATGTCGCTGGACCAGTTCACTGAACGCGTGCGGGTCTCCGGCGGCATGCGCCGCTATGAGATCCGCGTCCGTGGGAGCTGCAGCTGTCACCCGGGAGAGCCTACTGACCCGGTGCCCGCCGTCACCCCGCAGGCAGGAAGGTCAGCTCTTTGAGTTCCGTGACGAACTTTCCTTTGTCATCTTCACCCAGCTGAGTGATCCAGATGATGAAGTACTGACCCTGCTGAGGCTGCTGTAACGCGATGGTCGATTCGCCCGCCGCGAGGTCTCCGGTGCCGACGACCTTCGTCTCGTCGAGCTTCGGGTTCTTCTTGTCGGCGGAGCGGATCTCGACCTTCGAGCCGGGGCTCGCCGCGTCGATCTTGACCTGGGTGAGGTTGATCGGGTCCTTGAAGGTCACGACCAGCCCGACGCCGTCCTTGAGCACCGGGAACTGCTTGTCGTACTGGTCGGTCTTCCACGAGGTCACCGTGTCGCCGTCGGTGGCGTTCCTGGCCTTGCCGGGGCTGTCGCCCTTGCTGCCGGGGTTGTAGACGGCCACGGCCGACGGCTTCACCGCGGCACCCACGGCGGGGGCCGGGTTCTGCTGGGCGGGCGGCGGCTGCTCGCCCGCGGGCGGCGGCGCGACCTGCGAGGAGGACGCGGCGACGTTGATCTTCGGGCCGCTGGACTTCGACTCGCCCTGGAACAGGTTGATCAGCATCATCCCGCCCCAGGCGAGGATGACCACGGTCGCGACGACCAGCACGGTCACGCCGAACGCCAGCTTCTTGCGGCGTGCGACGTCCTTGACCGGTTTCTTCGTGGTCCAGACCGTGCCGTCCGATTCGGCGACGGCCTCTTCCTCGCCGACGGCCTTGATCAGCTGGGTGCGCTCTTCGGCTTCGGCGACCTGGTCCAGCACGCGCAGGATGGCCGCGCTGGTGCGGATACCGCCGTGGCCGCCGTCTTCGATGGTGCGGACGGCGAGCGAGGACAGCTCGACCGGCACCGTCGGGACCAGCGAACGCGGCGGGATGACGCGGCCGGTCGGCGCGTGCGGCGCCGCCGGGATCGCGGCCGGGCCGCCGGGAAGGGCCCAACGTCCGGTCAGCAGCAGATACAGGACGGCGCCGAGCGCCTTGACGTCGTCACGAAGCGTCGCTTCGGGCAAGGGGCCCGGGAAGGCGAGCTTCAGCGCGCCGTCCGGGGTGAGCCGGAGACGCTGCGGGTGGTCGAGGCCGAGGACGAGACCGTTCTGATGGGCGTGATCAACGGCTTCCGCCAGCGCCTGCACCATCCGGGCCGCCGCGGCGGGCGCCACCGGGCGCTGCGCCACCAGGTCGACCAGGTCGCTGCCCTTGGTCCATTCCGCGACGACGACACCGAGCAGACCTTCGCTCGAGGTGACGCCGCTGCCGAGACTGAGCACGTCGAGAACGCGCGCGACCCCGCCGTGGCCGAACTTCGAGGCGTGCGCGGCACGCTCCAGCGTCCGGCGGGCGAGCCGGGCGGCCTCCGCGTCCGCGGGGTCGCCGACCAGCAGCGTCAGCGCCACGTCCCGCTTCAGCTGCCCGTCGCGGGCACGCCAAAGATGCGCGGCGGCCCGCTCGTCCACCCCGAACTGTGCGAGCAGGCGATACCGGCCGTCACCGACGACCCGGCCAGGGGCCAGCGACCCGCCTTGGGCCCGGATGCCCATCTGGCCGGCCTCCCCTGCCTGTTCGCTCCGTCTCGTATCCACCGCACTCTCCCGCGTAGCTCCCGCCTCGAGAGTACCCAGAATACGACCCGTGAACGCGCGCCATCCGTACGTGAATCGTTACCCGCGCTTGATCAACCGGGTGATCCTCGCCGTGGCGGGCTTCAATTCCTCGACCTTCAAGGCCATGAGCACCCCGAACGAGACCACGATCCCGACCACCGTCTGGAGCAGAAGTTTCACCCAGGCATGGAAAGTAGGCCCTAACGAGTCAGGGACGATCTGCCCGGCGAGCCACGCCGCGCCGACCCCGAGCACACTCGCGACGACCGTGAAGAGGATCACCCCGAGAACCCGCTTGCTCCGGAGATTCCCGAGGGTCACCCACAGCCAGACCTGACCGAGGATCGCGCCGACGACGAACGTCAGGCCGTTGACCATCATCACGCCGAGCACGATGTTGTCCGGTGAGAGCAGCACGGGGCACAGGTACAGCAGCGGCACCTTGACCACGGTCATCACGATCATGATCAGCACCGGCGTCCGCGCGTCCTTCATCGCGTAGAACACCCGCATCTGCAGCATGACCAGCGCGTACGGCAGCAGCGCGAACGCGGAGATGGCGAGCGCCTCGCCCATCCGCGACGCGTCCTCGACCGTGCCCTTGCCCAAGGTGAACAGGGCGATACCGACCGAACCGCCCACTACGGTCATCACGGCGGAAATCGGCACGAGCATCACCGTCGAGATGCGGGACGCGTAGGAGAGGTCGCCGATCAGCTTCTTGTGGTCGCCGTCGGCGGCCGCGCGGCTCATCCTCGGCATGATCGCGGTCAGCAGCGACACGCCGATGACGCCGTATGGCAGCTGGAAGAGCAGCCACGCGTTGCTGTACGCGGTCACACCACCCTGCGAACCGCTGGTCAGCACCCGGGTCGTGATCGTGTAGCCGATCTGGCTGACCGCGACGTAGCCGACGGTCCACAGCGCCAGCCCGCCGAACTCCTTCATGCGCTTGTCGATGCCCCAGCGCCATTTGAACTTGAACCCGGACCGCAGCAGCGGCGGGATCAGCAGAATCGACTGCGCCACGATGCCCGAGGTCACGCCAATGCCCAGGGTCAGCACCTTCGGATCGGTGATCGACACCGGATCGGTCGAGATGTTCCCCGGCATGATCCACACCACGAGGATCGTGAAGATGACGACGAGGTTGTTGATCACCGGCGCCCAGGCCGTCGGGCCGAAGATGTTCTTCGCGTTCAGCACCGCCGAGAGCAGCGCGAACACGCCGTAGAAGAAGATCTGCGGCAGCAGCAGGTACGCGAACGCCGTGACCAGCTCGGGATTCGCCTGGCCCTTGTCGTCGACGTAGAGCTTGGTGATCAACGGCGCCGCGAAGACGGCGATCGTCGTCCCGACCACGAGAAGCGTGCCCGCCACCGTGACGAGCCGCTGCGTGTACGCCTCGCCGCCGTCCTTGTCGTCCTGCGACCGCACGAGCAGCGGGACCACGAGGCTGGACAGCACCCCGCCCATCAGCAGCTCGAAGATGATGTTCGGCATCGTGTTGGCGACGTTGAACGAGTCGTTCTCCACCTGGGCGCCGATGGCGGCGACCAGCAGCAGCTTCCACGCGAAGCCGGTGATGCGGCTGATCAGCGAGGCGATCGCCATCCGGCCGCTGGACTTCGCGATCGACGGCGCCTTCGCCGGGGCGGCGACATCCTGTTCGCCGGTGTCCCCCGGCCGCGGTTTGACCAGCGGCGCGTCCTTGATCGCAGGCATGACCTGCGTGGCGAGCTGGTCGTACGGGCGGAGGACGTCGGGGTCGGCGACGGGCCAGCGTGAGCCCATCGGAACGCCGGGGGTGCGCGGGATGAACCGCGTCGCGTCGGGTTCGTCGCGCCGGTCGACCTGCCACGGGCGGACGGGCGGCGGCTGACGGCGCCCGCGATGCGGCGGAGGCGGGGTCTGGTGGAGCGCCTGCGGCGGCGGGGATGCTGCCGGACGCCGTGGCGGCGGGTTTTGTGACGGCTGCGGCAGCGGAGGGCCCTGCGGCGGCGGAACCGGCTGACGACGGGTCGGCGGCGGAGGCGTCCCCTGGGCAGGGGGCACTTTCCGCGGCGGTGCCTGGTTCGGCGGCGGCGGGGTCTGCGGTGGCCTCAGCCGCCGTGTCTCGTCGTCGGGGCGGCCTGCCACCCGCTGGCGGCGTCCGTCCACCGGCGGCGGAGGAGGCGGCACGGCCCGCCGCGGACGCTCACCGCGTTCGGGCGGGGGCTGCTGCGGGGGCGGCTGACGACGCTCCGGACGGCGCGCGGGTCCATCGGTGCGGCGGGGCGGTGGCGGAGTACCTTCGCGCCGGGGACGGCCTGCACGCTCGGGCGGTACACCCGGCTCTCTTTCCAACGCGTGCCCAATCCTCGGTGCTCGGCTACGTGATGCCCGGCGGCATCGTTCGACCCAGGGTAATCGGCGACGCCCGGAAACACTTAAACCTGTGCGTCCTCGGTCACACGTGGGGCGGTTTCGTTCGCCCGATCGGCTCGTGAGTCCTTGATCCTCCGGTAGATCCGGCGGGACGACAGGAGCAGCAGCGCGCCCGCCGCGGTGATGGTGATGATGATGGTGATCGCGCCGTACTCCGTGGACGTCAGCTCGAATCGCGCGGCAGAACCGAGCGGCGTCCCGTCGGGCGTGGTCAGCGAGACCTCGACGCTGAACCGGCCGGCTCGCAGCGCCTCGACCGGGAGCAACCGGTTACGGGCGCTGTTGGCCGGGACCATCTGAGCCTGCAACTGGGTGTCGTCGGTCGGCCGCAGGCCCACGTTGTTCTTCAGGGCGACCTGGACGGCGACACCGACCGGCAGGTTGTTGGTGATGAACACCGGCAGCGGCGCCGCGCCGGAAGCCAGCGCGATCGTCTGCTTCGGCCGCTCGACGGTGACCTGGCTGCGGATCGCCTCCAGATCGCCGCGGGCGTTGCCGGTGACGATCGCGGCGTCCGCGCCGCGCCACGACGTCGACGCGGCCCGGATGAGGGCGAGCCGGACCGGGGCGACCACGTCGGCCGGATTCACTCGTTTGGTGGCGTCCATCGTCATCGCGGACGACAGGCCCAGCGTCTCGTTGTCGAGCTGGGACATCTTCGCGGTGACGTCTCCGCTGGTCGAGGCCGTCAGATCCTGGGGGTCGTAGTTGACCGACGCCGTCCCGGACGGGCCTTCGCCGAGCAGCTCCGGCAACGGCGCCGACTTGAGGAGACCGGTGGTGTAGAAGTCGCCCATCCACTCCAGGAACGTGGTGAGCTCGGTGCCGGTCGCGGCCCACTGCCGCGGCGGTGCGATCAGCAGCCGCGCGCGTTCCGTCCCCTCGTTCTGCCCGCCGAGTCCGGCACGGAAGGCGATGGCGCCGAGCCCGTTCTGGGTGGACCCCGAGCCGTTCAGCGCGGACGAGATCAGCGCGTCGATCGGCTGCGCGCGCAGGTCCGTCCCCTCGATCGAGACCCCGCTCGAAAGCGGCGTACGGGATTGGAGTTTGCCGGAATCGGTCAGCACGGTCTTGACGCCCGCCTTGCCGATCGCTTCGACGGTCTGCGAGTCGAGGGCGCCGCCGGGCCAGAGCACGCCGTCCTGCGGCTGGATGCCGAGCAGGTTCTTGATCGTCCCCGCGCCGCCGAGCGCGGTGGTCATGAGCGCGGTGTCGGTGGCGTCACCGGCACGGACCTTCGTCAGCGCGGTGAGGTCGGCGTCGGCGAACGGAACGGTGACCACGCACCGGCCCGCGACCAGCGCCTTCAGCCTGCCGAGCCAGTTCTTCGCGGTCTCGACGCCCTTGCCGGGAGCGCCGCCCGCGACCTGATAGCCGCGGGTCATCGCGTCGACGGTCGCGACCAGGTCGGGGTCGATGGCCAGGCACAACGACGACGAGACCTTCGTGTCGGCCTCGGCCGTGCGCGCCGCCTCGACCAGCGAGTCCAGCCGTCCGCCGGCGGCCAGTTCGTCCGCCAGCCGCTCGTCCGCGAGGGTCAGCGGGCCGCCGAGCGGGGCGGAGACGACGTGCACGGCGCTGTTCGTGATCGGCCACAGCAGGCTCGTCGACGGCGCCGAGGGCGGACGCGACGTGGAGGCCTTGCCGGGGACACCGAGCACCGGCATCAGCAGGGTGACCGCCGCCAGCCGTTCCGGTCCGCCGAAATCCGGGGTGCCGTTGACGTTGACCAGCAGCGGGTACACGCCGGGCCTGGGGAACTGCAGCTTGGCGGACTGACCGAGCGGGACGGCCAGGTTCAGCGCGGCGCTCTGGCCGGGCTCCAGCTCGTCCGGTTCCAGATCGACGAACTCCGTCGCCGCGTGGTCCTTGAACTTGTCACCGGCCAGGACGTCGCCGATCTGCTGCTCGGTCTGGAGCCGCGTGCCCAGTTGCAGCCGGACGCCCAGTTTGCTGATCCGCCGGTCGCCGATGTTGGTGACGCGGCCGGTGACGGTGAGCGACGCCGAGGTCGAGGTGATCACGCGGGGGTTCAGCTGATCGAGGTCCACACGCAGCCGGGGCTGTTCCTGGGCCTGCGCGCCCGCGACGGGCAACGCGGTGAAGGCCAGGAACAGGATCGACAGGACAGTGGCGGCAAGCCGCTTCACTCAGGTGCTCCCTCGGCGGTGTGCTGTTGCTGCGCGAAGAGTTCTTTGGCCTTCCGGACCAGCTTGCGCTCGTCGGAGTAGGCGAGTTTGGTCTCCAGGTCGGCGAGCGGCACCCAGGCGACCTCGGTCACCTCGACATCCTCGTCCGAAAGTTCGCCGCCGGTAGATTCCAGGATGAAATGGTGCACCGTCTTGTGCACCCGCCGTCGCTCGGCCACGAACCAGTAGTCGATGGTGCCGAGGGGCTGCAGGACCTGCGCGGAGATGCCGGTCTCCTCCTTCACCTCGCGCACCGCTGTCTGCTCCACCGTCTCACCGTCCTCGATGTGGCCCTTCGGCAGCGACCACAGCAGTCTGCCGTGCCGGTCGAGCCGCCCGATCAGCGCGGCGTTCGCCCGTTCGGCGTCGACGACGAGTCCGCCGGCCGAGGTTTCGTCGACCGTGGTCAGCCGCCTTCCCCGCCTGCGCCTCCGCCGGCGGCCCGGCTTCGAAGCGCCGGAGCGCCCGGCTGATCCAGACATGCTGCGATGCTAGAGCAAACGGCGGTACAGGTACGCTGGCTCTCCGTGCCCGTCGTGGGCCGGGCCGTAGTAAGTACATCCAAATCGTGGTGGGATTGTCGTGAACAAGGTGGTCGCCGGGCAGGCGATTGCGGGGAAGAGCACTGCGATGCAGAACGCCGTGACCGAGCTGATGCGTATCTCCCCGCTGGCGGACGAGCTGGCGAAGCTCTTCGCGAAGGCGGGGCACAGCCTGTACCTGGTCGGCGGCAGCGTCCGGGACATGATGCTCCGCCGGCTGTCGAACGACCTCGACTTCACCACCGACGCCCGTCCGGACCAGGTGCTCAAGATCGTCAGCGCCTGGGGCGACGCGGTGTGGGACGTCGGTATCGCGTTCGGCACCGTCGGCGTGACCAAACAGGGCATGACCCTGGAGATCACCACGTTCCGCGCCGACAGCTACGACCGCGTCGGCCGCAACCCCGAGGTCACCTTCGGCGACAGCATCGAGGGAGATCTGCTCCGCCGCGACTTCACGGTCAACGCGATGGCGATCGACCTCGCGAACAAGACCTTCGTCGACCCGCACGACGGGCTCCAGGCACTGCAGGACAAGGTGCTCGACACGCCCGCGACCCCGCAGGAGTCCTTCGCCGACGATCCGCTGCGCATGCTGCGGGCCGCTCGGTTCTCCGCGCAGCTCGGGTTCACCGCGGCGCCGCGCGTGGTCGACGCGATGTCGTCGATGGCCGAGGAGATCGACCGGATCACCGCCGAGCGCGTGCAGGCCGAGCTGTCGAAGCTGCTGCTGGCGGACGACCCCCGGCCCGGGATCGAGCTGCTGGTCGACACCCGCCTCGCCGACCGCGTGCTGCCCGAGGTGCCGGGGATGCGGCTGGCGATCGACGAGCACCACCAGCACAAGGACGTCTACCAGCACTCGCTGACCGTGCTCGCGCAGGCGATCGACCTGGAGAAGACCCACGAACCGACCTCCGAGCCGGATCTGATCCTGCGGCTCGCGGCACTCCTCCACGACGTCGGCAAGCCCGCGACCCGCGAGTTCCAGCCCGGTGGCGGCGTGAGCTTCCACCACCACGAGGTCGTCGGCGCGAAGATGGCGCGCAAGCGTTTGCGGGCGCTGAAGTTCTCGAAGGAGATCGTCCAGGACGTCAGCCAGCTCGTGTTCCTCCACCTGCGGTTCCACGGTTACGGCAAGGGCGAGTGGACGGATTCGGCGGTGCGGCGCTACGTTACCGACGCCGGCGACCTGCTGCCTCGGCTGCACAAGCTCGTTCGGGCCGACTGCACCACGCGCAACCGCAAGAAGGCGGCCGCGCTGCAGGCGACCTACGACGACCTCGAGCGGAGGATCGAAGCCATCCAGGCGCAGGAGGACCTCGACAAGGTCCGGCCGGACCTCAACGGCGAGGAGATCATGCGGATCCTCGGCCTCAAGCCGGGGCCGGACGTCGGCAAGGCGTGGAAGCACCTGAAGGAACTGCGGCTCGACCGTGGCCCGCTGGAGCACGACGAGGCGGTCGCCGAGCTGAAGAAGTGGGCCGACGAGAACGGCATCGGCGGCTGACCGGGGCGAAGACGCCCGGTTCGTCACGTTTTCGGCGCCATCAGCTGAGATAAACCCTGTTGGTCTCTGGATCCACGCGGCGTAACCGGAGATACTCCTGCCGGTGCTCCGGGCAGGGGGAAAATCCATGGCGAAGCGGCCGCCCAGTTTTCTGGTGACGTTGCTGCGTCGTGGCGCGCCCGCGCTGGCGACGGCGACGAGCGAGCTGTCGGACGAGGTCGGCGACCCGACACCGATGCGCGCGCTCCGGCGGATCCAGCACATGTCGGGGCCCATCGACACGGCCCATCGCGACAACCTGCTGCTCAGAGCCGCCCGCTACGTCGCTCTCGTCCCGCTGGTCTACCGGCTTTTCGCGGTGCCCGGCGCCTTTGGCGTCTACGTCTCCACGCACGGCATGATCGGGATCGGACCGGTCGGGCTGGTGGCCCTCGGCTCGGTCGGGCTGTCGTTGTACGGCATCCGGTGGATGCTGCGCTCGGCGCCGTTCCGTCCGCAGTACGCGGCCCGGTTGCTGGCGATCGACCTCGTGTTCACGCTGCTCGCGCCGCTCGCCGTGGGGGCGCTGGTGCCGGCTTCGGTCTTCACCGAGGCGATGGCGATCCCCAGCAAACACCTGCTCGGCGAGGTCGCCCTGCTGGCACTCGCGCTGGGCATGCCCGCCGCGGCCGCGCTCGCCGTCGGCAGCTTCCCGGTGCGGATGCTCGCGTCTCTGCTCGGCACCGGCCAGGCCGCGCCCGGCGACGCCATGGCCACCTTCCCGTCGATCCTCGGCGTCCTCTTCACCGCGAGCGGCGCCCTCGTCCTGATCGGGCTCGGCACGCGGCTCGCGCTCGCCTACGGCATCCGCAACGGCCGTATCGCCGAACGTGCCCGCCAGCACCGGATGCTGCACGACTCCGTGCTGCAGACCCTCGAAGCGATCGCGCTGGCGAACAAGGGCGACCCGGTCGCTCGGCTCGCCGAGGTGCAACGGCTGGCGCGGGCGCAGTCGATGGAACTGCGCCGGACGATCGAGAGCGAGACTTCGGAACGGTCGGAGGCCGGTTCGCGGCCGCTGGGAGAGAAGCTCGCTTCGCTGGCGGCGGAGATGGCGCGGGACGGACTGCGCGCCCAGCTCGTGATCGCCGAACTCGACGACGACACGCTTTCGGAGGTCCGGCAGATCGCCATCCGCGACGCCGTCCGCGAGTCCCTGCGCAACACCCTCAAACACGCCGGGACGGACAAGGTCGTCGTCCGGGTCGAGGAGCAGGAAGGCGGCGTCGCGGTGATCACCCGCGATCACGGTGCCGGGTTCAGTCTCGACTCCCGGCCCGCCGGATTCGGGATCAGCGAGTCCATCACCGCCCGGCTGAACGAGGTCGGCGGGACCGCCAGGGTGGAGTCGGCTCCGGGCAATGGCACCAGAGTCACCCTTTGGGTGCCTTTCTGACGGTAAACAGGAGAGCATGAAGAAAACGGACGTCCTGGCCGAAGCGCTCATCGCCTACCGCGACGGTGACCGGGCCACGGCAGCGGACCTCGCCGAGCGTGCCGGATCCACGCTCGGCCGCGAACTGCACCGGTACCTCACCGAGGGCGGCGGCGGAGGTGTGTACGACCGGCCCGCCGCGTTCACGGCGTTCATCCGCGGTGGCGGGAACGTCAAGCTCTACCGGCAGCTCAGTGCCATGCTCGCCCGGCGCTACGGCAGCGTCGGTTCGCTGCTCGACCTCGGCTGCGGCGACGGGCTCGCCGTAGTCCCCGCCCTCGAACAGGCGGACCGTCAGCCGGGCCGGATCGACCTGGTCGAGCCGTCGAGCGCGCTGCTCGCCGAAACGCGGAAGCACCTCGACGGGACGCACGGCCTGCACACCTGGGACGCCACCGCGCAGGAGTTCCTCGCCCGCGATGACGACCGACAGTGGCAGCTGACGCAGTCGACCTTCGCGCTCCAGTCGATCCCGACCGCCGAGCGCACCGAGGTCCTGCGGGCACTCCGGCCGCGTACGTCGTGTCTGGTGCTCGCGGAGTTCGACGTGCCCGAGTACGACGAAGACTCCCGCGAGTACCTGCTTTCCCTGGTCACCCGCTACGAACGCGGGATCTCGGAGTACGGCAAGTCGGCGTCGCTGGTGGCGCAGGGGTTCCTGCTGCCGATCCTGCTCGGCCTGGTCAAACCGGGGGCGGACCGCACGAACTGGGAGCAGCCCGCCACCGATTGGGCTTCGCAGCTGAAGGAAGCGGGCTTCACCGGCATCCGGATCGAGCCGCTCGCGGACTACTGGTGGTCGCCCGCGGTGCTGATCACCGCTTCCTGACCTCGGCCAAGCGAGATCACGCGTGCTTGGAGCCGGGACTCGCGCCTCTCCCGTCGGATCAGTGAGTTACGCCTTCAGTCACGCGAGTTCGGTGGAGGCGCGCTCTACTGGACGCGGGACAGCGCGCCTGCTTCGAGATGCTGGGCGATCGGCCGGGGCAGCACGTAGGCCACGGCCCCGCCCGGGGTCCCGTTCCACGGCGCGGTGATGCCGGTGACCACGCGCAGCGGCCGCACGACGCGGTAGAGACGGCGCTCCCGTTCGCGGTCCGCGGCCAGCGACGTCTCGATGAACCGCGCCGATTCGGCGTGCACGAGGTTGCCGGTCTCGTTGCCGAACCGCTGCACCGTGGTGCCCGACGGCAGGACGACGATCCGCTTGCGGCGGAAGAAGTTCAGCGGCGGCTCGCCCCGCAGCGGCAGGATCGGCCAGTCGGCCGGATTGTCGGACTCCTCGTTCGCGCCCACCGCGGCGCGCGCCGGGTACAGCAGCAGGGTGCCGAGGAAGAAGCGCGCCGCCTCTTCGAGCTTGGCGAACGCCACCGGCTCGTCCGTCGGCGGGCGGGAGACCTCCCAGCCGCTCTCGGTGCGGCGCAGGGTCCAGACGCCCGGCTCCGGCACCGCGTTCGCGCCGATCCGGTAGGACGTCGGCGCCACGCCGTGCTCGGCCAGCCGCTGGTACAGGACGTCCAGTACCTCGACGGCGCGGATGTCGCGACCGGGTTCGCCGTCGCGTTCGACGCGGGTGCGGGCACTCTCGTCCGGCAGGTCCGCGGCGGTCTGCGGAGGCCGCGGCTTGCCGACGATCTCCGCCTCCGCGGTCGCCCGCACCAGCTCGCCGACCAGCGGCGGCCGGAAACCGGCGGCCCGGATGTGCTCGATCAGCTCCGGCTCCGGCGGCACCCCGTACTTGCGCAGGTAGTGCGGCACGGCCGCGGGCCAGATCCACCCGCCGTCGGTGTGGAAGGCGTTCGGCACGTCCGGCGGGCCGTTCGGGGTGAAGATGTCGGGCTGCGGACCCGGCCTGGTCAGCGCCACCGGCGAGCGGAAGAGGTAGTCCAGGACGCCGCGCATCATCTCCGGCGGCACCGGCGGCCGGTTGACGACCGGTCGTTCGCCCTCGTTGTGCGCGTCGACGACCTTCGCGTGCCGGAACACGATGTCCAGCGGCAGCCCCGCCTTGGCCGAAAGCCACGCCGGGACGTGCTTGGGGTCGCGCGGGAAGATCGCGAGCTCGGTCGCGTACGCGCGCGGCGACGGCTTCCCGCCCTCGTTCGGCGCCAGCCGCCAGGTCGGTTCCTGCTCGGCGTCGAAGTCGAAGTCGAAATGCGACTCCGCGTCGAGCGTGAAAGTGCCCTGGAACCAGGTGCCGGTCTCGGGCTGGTGCATCGCCGCGCGCAACCGCGCGAAGAGCGAACCGAGCTCCGGCGGGGCCGCGATCGACACCGACACCGGGCCGTTGCCCTCGTCCCCGACCGAGCGGACCTCGAGTTCGGAGTAGTCACCGACCTGCCGGAACTGGGCGCCGACCCGCTGCCAGCCCGGCGGCAGCACCCGCAGCAGGGTCCGGCCGATGGCCCGCAGCAGCGCGCCCTGGTCACCCGTGCCGATCGACGGCCGGGCCTCCGGCGTCTCGACGAAGTCGTGCCTGGTCTGCCACAACGCCGTCAGCCGCGACGGCGAGGCGGTGGTCGAGAAGTCCGTCAGGCCCAGTTCGGCCGCGCGGACCGCGTCCTCGCCCGCCCAGCGCAAGGTCAGGTCGCCGCCGCCGGCGTTCGGCGCGATCTGGAAGTGCTCGTCGTCGAACCGGCCGTACGACTGGAGGCTGAAGGTCGCGCCGACCTCGCCGTTCAGCACGACACGGGCCGGGCGGCCGTTCCAGTCGCGATCGAAACCCTCGGGCGCCGCTTCCCCCGGCGGCGCGATGAGCAGCAGCGTGCCGTCTTCGGTCGACCGCTGGGCCGCGAAGACGGTGTCCCCCCAGACGGCGTACAGGCCATCCGGCCGCTCCGCCGCTTGAACCCGGTAACGCACTATGTGTCCCCTCCCCAAGTTCCCCAAACCGGGGGTAAATCTAGTGGGCCGGATAGCGGACGTACCACCGGTCGTCACCCGGTGCGTTTCCGCCGAACTCCGCGAGCGCGTCGTCCGCCAGCTGTCCGATCACTTCGCTCAGCTCCAGCTCTACGAGCCAGCTCGTCTCGAGCGCTTCCTCGCCGTACATCGCGCCGACGAGGTTTCCGCAGACCGATCCCGTCGAGTCGCTGTCGCCGCTGTGGTTCACCGACGCGAGCAGCGCGACGTTCGGGTCCGTGGTGGTCAGTGCGACGTAAACCGACATGGAGAGCGCGGTTTCGCCGATGTTCCCCTGCCCGAGCGTCTCGAGCTTCTCCGGAGTCGGCGGCCCTTCCTTGGCCAGGGCGAGCGCCTGGTCCAGCGCGACGCTCTGCTCCTCGTGTCCCGGGTACTTCTCCAGTTCGCCGCGGGCGGTCGCGATGGCGTCGAGCAACGGCTTCCCACGCAACAGTTCGTGCACGATCACCGCGAAAGCGCCCGACGAGAGATACCCGCTCGGGTGACCGTGCGTCAGCGCGGCGCTCTCCGCGCCGAGCCGGAAGACCTCCGCGAGATCGTCCGACCACAGCGCGACCGGTGCCGCGCGCATGATCCCGCCGCAGCCCTTCGAGTTGTTCACCGGCTTGGCCATGCCGGCGCGGACGCCGGTCCTGCCGTACGCCTCCAGCTCGCTGAAGCAGGTGAGGCCGGGCGCGCGGCGGCTGAACAGCTCACGGTTCGTGATCAGCCAGCCGTCCGGTTCCGGGCTCGTGTCCTGCGGGCCGCGTGCGCGCTCCCACGAGACGCCCTGGGTGTGCAGCCAGCGCTGGTAGGCCAGCTGGAGAGACTGCTCGACAGGTTCGGTGCCGTGGTGGGCTCTGATCAGGCCTTCCAGGGTGAACAGCGTCATCTGGGTGTCGTCGGTGATCCGCCCGAGGCCGCCGTACGCCGGGATCAGGCCGGTGATCCCGGCCGGTCCGGCGATCTCGCGGATGCGGTCGATCGAATCGAACTCGGTCTTCGCGCCGAGCGCGTCACCGAGCGCCCCGGCGTACAGGCTGCCGCGCAGCCGCGACTTGGTCGCCGGGTCCTGAAGCCACTCGCGCATTTCTTTACTGATCTCCTCGTGGATACCGGTTCGCGTCCCAGCGCCGCCGCTCTTCGGGCTCGCGGGGCAGGCCGAAGCGGTTGAAGTAGTAATACGCGTCGCCCGCCATGGCGTCGACGACGCCGAGGTCGGCGTACGCGGCGAGCCACGACTCCGGCAGACCGGGCACGGTGAGCCTGGCGCCCACCATCGCCCCGGTGAGCGCCGCGGTCACCGGGCCGCCGCGCGCGGCCAGCGCCAGCGCCGCCTCGGCGTCGTAACCGCGTTTCGCGGCGGCGAACAGCGTCCGGCCGAGCACCGAAAGCGGCGTCCTGCCGTCGCCGATGCTGTCGAACTGCTCGACGTCGTCCCCGCCGATGTCGTTCCGGAGTTCGAGCACGGTCTTGACCAGCTCGCCGACCTCGCCGCTGTACTCGTCGAAGCCTTCGAGGAAGTTCGCGACCGCCGGTTCGCCGTTCCGGGCGGCGAGCTGGGCGCGGAACACGTTCACCAGCAGCTCGGCGCCGTGGACGACCTCGTGCCCCGCCGCCGACCCGACCAGTTCGCGGACGACCTTCATCGCGTAGAACGTGCTGTCGGCGGGCCCTTGCACCCCACCGGTCACCGTCGCGGCGAGCGCGGTCGCCAGCATGGCCGAGAACTCCGCGGGGGGCGGACCCGCGCCTTCGGTGGCCTTGGCGACCCAGCCGTCCGGCCGACCGCCCGCGGGCAGCGACGCCGGGATCTCGGGTTTGTCCGGGGTCGGGTCCAGGCCACGGATCACCGATTCGGTGTGGAACAGCAGTTGCCGGGTCAGCCCGCCGAGCGGCAAACCGTCGGCGGGATCCGCGCCCGAGCCCAGCGCGTCTCCGAGCGCGAAGCCGACGTACGCGCCGAGAAGCCGCGGGTACGCGAAGCTGCCGACAGGGAGCGTCGGGTCGTAGAACTTCCCGAACGTCCAGGCGCTCGGGCGCGGTTCGCCGTTGTCGTAGAAGTGCGTCACGAGCCCGTTGGCGAACAGGTCTTCGGGCAGTTCAGGCAGCGGGCGGCCGTCGTACTTCGCTCGGGAGCGCTCGAACGAGAGCGTCGCGGCGCGGACGTAGCGGTTGAGCTCTTCGCTGCTCAGGGGGTAGCCGTTGTCCCTGGCCTGGTCGACGAGGCTCCGCAGGTTCGCGACGCCGGGGCCTTCGTACACCCCGCTGAAGTACGCGGGGCGGCCGACGGACTCGGGGCGCTCGGTACCTGCCGGGAGGTCCAGGTCGGCGACCTGCCGCAGCGTCTCCGGGTAGACGTTGAAGGTCTCCGGACGGCCGGGGTTGACCAGCAGGCCGACTCCGGGGTTGTCCTTCGCCCGCCGCAGCAGCACGCGGGGCTGGACTCGCTGCCACATCGTGTACTCCGACGGCACCTGCGCCTCGGAGGTGTAGACGACGAACCGCACACCCGCGTCACCGAAGTCGCGGACCTGGAGGTGGCCGTCCTTCGCCGGGGCCAGGACGTCGAGGTCGAGCATCCAGTGGACGAACTCCTCCGGCGTGATCCACTCGACGCGGAGGTAGCCGAGCAGCGTCTCGACCGGGCTTTCCGGTGCCGGGCGGCCGGAGAACCGCGGCCCTGGCCGGTGCTCCGGGTTCGCGCGGACCGCGCCGGTCGGCTCGCCGAACAGCGTGTGCTGCTCCCAGCGCAGGATCGCCGCCTTCGGCACGGGCAGACCGGGGACCGCGTCCGGATCGAATTCGGGATCGACGACCTCGGTCCATCGGGTGAAGGCGTCACTGTCGCCACCGGCCGCCGAGACGGCCATCAGCTCCAGGTCGAGCCGGATTTCGCCGCCGTCGTCCGGGACGAAGGCGACCGGGCTGGGGAACAGGCCGGTGCCGGGGTCGGTCCCGTCGAGCCAGCCAACGGTGTTGTAGGTGACGTTCCAGCCGTCGGTCGCGCGCACGACGTAGTCGCGGCGGACCCGCAACGCGCCGGTGCCCTCCCCGCCTCGGCCCGCCAGCCATTCCTCGACGCGGCTGACGGCTTCCTCTTCGTTCATCGTCCCCATTCCAGATTCACCAGCGCGGATACCGCTGGGCCCAGCCGTCGACCTCGTGCAGCGCCGAGTGGCGGTCGAAATGCCAGAACGCGTCCGTGGCGATGTTCTCCACCAGGTAGCGCAGCTCCAGCTGCTCGACCCACTTCTGTGGCAGACCGGGGATGCCGGTGCGGGCGCCGAGCAGGGCACCGGCGATGGCGCCGGTGATCGCGCTGCGGCCCGAGTGGTTGACCGCCCGCAGCAGCGCCTGCTCCGGGTAGTTCTCGAAGCCGGACAGCGCCGCGAAGGCGCGGCCCAGCACCGAAAGCGTGCCCTTGCCGTCGCCGATCAGCTCGGGGACCCGCAGATCGGGCAGGCCGTGCTTGCCGAAGAACGGTACCGATTCCGCGACCATCGCCTTGAGATCCGCCCAGACCGGCCCTCGCTGGTGCGGGTTCTGGTCGCTGAAGATCTCACGGGAGGTGTTCCAGACCGGGTAGCTGAACGCTTCCGAGGTCAGCGCGGGTTCGAACAGCCAGGTGAGGTAGGTCGCCGCTTCGACGTCGACCTCACCCGGATGGGTCACGGCGACGAGGTCGCGCACCGCCTGGCGGACGCCGCCGCTCATCGCGCTGCCCGGCCCGGCCGCGGTCATCGCCGCCGGCAGCGCCGCGACCAGCGCGTCCGGCCCGCTCATCGGCATCGCCGTCGGCGAGATGGTCGCCAGCGCGTGATAGGCGTTCAGTTCGGCGTCGTCGGGGGTGCGGCGGACGCGGAGTTCCGGCACCTTCACGAGCCAGCCGTCCGCGTTGTCCAGCGGCGCGCCCTGGGTGTGCAGCCAGCGCATCAGCGAGTTGCGCGCGACCGTCCCGAGCGCCTTTTCGGCGTCGCGGTTCTCCGGCTGCTCGCGATGCGGGCTGCGGATCACGGCCTCGGTGTAGAACAGCAGCCGCTGGGTGAGCGGCCCGATCCGGCCGGGCAGGTCGAACGCGACCGGCAGATCGGTGACCCCGTCGGGACCGTAGGTGTTGTGGATCTCGTCGAGCCGCATCCGGTCGACGGCCGCGCCGAGCGCCTCGCCGAGCGCGAAGCCGACGTACGCGCCCGTGACGCGCTGCCAGCCGTAACGCGAGCTGGAGCGGTCTCGTTCGAAGTACTTGCCGAAGGTGTCCAGACGCGGCTGGATCTGCCCCTCGTTGTCATAGGCGGGCGCCAGCCCGTTGGCCCGCAGGTCGTTCGGACGGCTCCGGGGTGGTTCCGGCTGCCTCAGCCGCGCCAGCCACGACTGCCCGAGGACGGTCTTCTGGCATTCCTCGGCGCTCAGCTCGAACCCGCGGCGGCGTGCCCGTTCGGCGGCGGCCAGCGGCGGTTTCACCGGTTCGGTCAGGCCCATCTTCGCGGCGGTGTCGGCGGCGAGCGCCTCCAGCTCCGGGTCCGCCTCCGGGCAGCGCTCGTTGACGTCGACGCCGGGGCCCCGGCGCGGGAACCGGAGCGCGGTCTCGGCCAGTTCGGCGCCGCTGACGTCCTCGAACGTCGCGGGACCGCCGTTGATCACCAGATTCGGCGGGCTCTCGTAACCGGCGAGGGTGGCGATGTCGACCTTCCAGTACCCGTGTTCGCGGGACGGGAGGTTCCTGGACGAGCTGAACACCCTCAGCTCGGCGCGTTCCTCGTTGAAATAGAACCGCTCCGTCTTGCCCGACGCCAGGTCGAGCGGGACATAGACCTCGCAGCGCAGCAGCCCGACGAGCAGCTGTTCCCTGGTCAGCCAGCCGACGCTGGCGAACGACAGGAGCGTTTCGAGCTTGTTCTCCGGCTTCGGGTAGCCGCGGCGGATCGGACCGGCCTTGTACTCCGGGTTCTCCCGTTCCTCCCCGGTCTGCACGCCTTCCGCGTTGACCTTGACCCAGCCCGCGACGACCGGCGGCGGGACACCGAGGTCACCGAGCCCGGCCTTGGCGTACTCCGGGTCTACGACCTCGCGCCAGGCCTCCTGGCCGGGGAACGCGACCGGGACGCTGAGCCCGCCGGGCTGCGGATGCGCCTGGCGCAGCTCGCCGTCCGGCTCGCGGACGATCACCGACGGCGGCGGGAAGATCTCCTTCTCGGCATGACCCTCGTCGAGGAAGGCGATCGTGTTGTAGGGGACAGACCAGCCCTCGGGGATGCGCAGGACCTTTTCGTGGTTCACGCGCAGGCCGGCGCCGCCCGGTTCGGACACGTCCGGACCGTGGACCGCGCGCAGCCACTCTTCGACCTTGGCTACCGCTTCCGCCGATTCCACCTACTCGATCCTCTCCAGGCTGCCGTCGGACACGTGCTCGGCGATGGTCCTCGGGAGCACGTAGGCCACCGCCCCGCCGGGCATGTTCGCCCACGGGACGGTGACACCGATGATCACGTGGAGCGGGCGTCGCAGCCGGTAGGTCCCACCGACGCGCTCCCGTTCCAGCGGCAGGGACGTCGTGGCGAACCGTACCCCTCCGTGGTGAACCAGATTGCCGGTCTCCTCGCCGAACCGCAGTACGACCGTACCGGCGACCATCCGGCTCACGCGCTTGTTGCGGAGCAAGGTGAGGGGAGGCTCACCCGGCGCCGCCTGCACCGGCCAGTCGGCGAGTTCCTTCGCCGTCTCCAGTGGCGTCTCGTGCCCGGCGGTCATCCTCGCCGGATGCAGAAGAAGCGCGCCGAGAAGCTGATGCGACGCGTCTTCGAGCTCGTCGAAGTACTTCGGCGACACCGGGGCGCCGTCCGAATAGGCCGCGACCTCCCAGCCCTTCTCGGTGAAGTTGAGGCACCAGGCGCCGTCCGCGCGGTCGCCGATGCGGTAGGCCTCGGGCCAGACGGCGTGCTCGCCGAGCCTGCTGACCAGCACGACCAGGAGTTCTTCGTCGGTCAGCGCCGGGTTCGGCGACGTCTCCAGCTCCGCGGCGATGTCACCTTCGGTCTTCTTGACGTCGGAGCGGCCCGGCCTCGGCCGCGGTTTGCCGAGCAGATCCGCTTCCGCGGTCCGCCGCACGAGATGCTCGACGTACGGCGGCTGGAACCGCTGGCCGCGGATGTGCTCGACGAGGTCCTGCTCCGGCGGGATCCCGTATTTCCGCAGGTAGTGCGGCACGGACGCGTGCCAGATCCAGGTGCCGTCGGTGTGGTAGCTCTCCGGGACGTCGTCGTCGGCCTCGGGATCGAAGATGTCCTTGCCGAGCCCGCTGCCGGAGAGGATCGCCGGCTCACGCTCGAGATACTGCGCGATCAGCGGCGCTTCGGACTCGTCGAGCTCCGGTCTGTCCACCACGGGCGGTTCGCCCTCGGTGTACGCGTCGACGATCCGGGCGTGCCGGAACTCGACGCGCAACGGCAGCTGCGCGCGCAGCCGCCACCAGTCCGGGACGTGCTCGTCCTCGCGCGGGAACGCGGCCAGCTCGTCCGGGTACGCCGAAGTCCCCGGTTGCTCGGTCCACGCCGGTTCGTCGTCGAGGGTGAAGTCGAAATCGAAGGTGCCGTCGGGTTTCAGCGTGAACCGCGACTGCAACCAGGTCCCCCGGCCGGTCGTGTACATGCCGGTGCGAAGCCTGCCGAAGAGTTCGGTCAGCTCGGGCGCGGGCGTGCAGTTGTGGCCCTCGAGTTCGGTGTGCTCCCCGGCCTGACGGAAATCGGCGACGGCCGGATGTGCCGCGTCGGCGACACCCGAGCGGATGAGCTTGCCGATCTCGATCAGCAGCCCGCGTTGCTGTTCGGCAGTGAGTTGTTCCACGTGAATCATCGCGCCCGGTTCGGGAAACGTGGTTCCGCCCGGAACGACGGCGGCTCCCCGGCGGCGCGGCGGGCCAGCTCGTCCTCCCACATCTTGAAGGTGCGCTTGCGCAGCGACTGGATCAAGGCGGATTCCTGCGGTTCCACGCGACGGTTTTCGCGCTTGGCCTGCTGATAGAGGCCGTCGATGGTCTCGTACAGCGCGAAGATCGGTCCGCTGCCCTTGAGCTCGTACGCACGGGCGCGCTCGGTCTCCTGGACGAACTTCTCTTCGGACACCTTGCTGATGTCCGAACTCGCCATCGCCCGCAGGACCTCGCGCACGTGCTCCGGCTTTTCGTCGAACTCCCCCGTGGAGGGGTTGAGGAGGAAACCGGTCAGGCCCCCGTCCGGCGTCGACTCGACGCGGTAGGTCTTTCCGAAGTACGTGTAGAACGACGGCGTCTGGATCACGTGTTCTCCTCAGGAGGCAGGCCCTTGCGGAGACCGGCCATGAACTTCTCCCGGACCCGGTCCATCAAGGCGGCTTCCAGCAGGGCCTGTTCCGGCGACAACCTCTTCTTGTTGTTCTCGTCCAGTGTCCGGTTGTACGTCGGGAAGTCGCGGCGGACCTCGTACAGGGCGTGCTCGTAGGCCGACACGGTGTCGATGTGCTTCAGGTGCAGCCGCAGTTCGGCGACGTGCCCGTTCGGCAGCCGGACGTTCATCTGCAGATCGCGGTACCCGCTGTCCTGCGGATTCGCGAACCGGTCGTCGAAGCTGACGATCCGGAGGTCCGGATCGTTCATCACCGCGTTCAGCGCGTTGTAGACGTCGGCCAGCGTGTCGAACTGGATCTTCACGCCCACCAGGTCGGTGAGTTTCGACGCGTCACCGTCGTAGCCCGCGATCTTCGCCTTCGCGCGGTCGTCGTCCTTCGGACCGGGCCTGCCCGACGCGTCGCCGTTGTTCTCCTCCGCGATCCGTTCGGCGATCCGGTTGAGGTCGCCCTGGTTCCGCGGCCACGCCTCCCGCTCGGCGTCCAGGAACTCCTGGATCTTCGCGGCATCGCCCTTGTCCGCGCGGTCGAAGCCGGCGTGGTACTGATCGCCGGGCTCCACGTCGGCGGCGATCTCCGCCGCCGCGTTCGCGAGGTCCCGCTGCTCCTGGGTCAGCGGAGTGTCGCCGGGACCGTCCTGACGGACGTCGTCGATCATCTGGTGACCGCGTTCCTCGACGTCGCGCAGGGCGTCTTCGAGGATCGGGATGGCCTCCGGGTGCAGCAGCAGGCTGCCGATGGTCATCGGGTTGTTCAGGAGCGAGGCCCGCAGGTACGCGTTGTCCGGATGCTCCATCAGCCGGACGAGTTCCGGATGCGCGGGCAGATGCTCGCGGATGAAGTCCCGCATCGGCCCGACGTCGTGCTTGACGCCGTTCTCGTCCTCGTGGACGGCCCGTTTCTTGTCCGGGTCCAGTCCGTCCACCGCGGCCGCGACCTCGGGGTCGTTGAGGAACCGCTCACCATCGGCCCGGTCACCCTGAGCCGGGTCGTCGTGCGCCATGCCGTAGCCCGCGTCCACGATCGGACGGCCGTCCGGCCCGATCCGCGACGGCGGCACGTCGGGGGTGTCTTCCCTGGCGTAGGCGATCCGCGGGTCGACGGGCTGCGCGGCCGGTCCCTCCGGGACGCCGACGTGCATCAGTTTCACGCCCAGCGGCGGATGCGGCAGGTTCATCAGCGCACCCGACTGCGGGTCGATGAACGCCACGCCGTCCCGCGTGTTCGCCACCATGGCGACGTGCCCGCGTTCGACACCGTTCTCGTCGAGGTACTTCACCGCCACGACCGCGTGGTGATCGGTCGGCATCCCCCGCATCTCGCGGATGACGGTGTCGTAGTCGGCGCGGTCGGAGAACTCCCCGCCGAACCGCTCTTCGACGTGTTCCAGCGTGCCGCGGCTGTCCATCTCGTGGACGAGCAGCGGATCGGCGGTCGAGTCGATGCCGTTCAACCGGTCCATGTACGCGCCCGGCGTGCGGGTGCAGTTGGAGCGGTAACCGTTCGCGAGCGCGTCGGGGTCGTTGAAATGCGGGTTGACCTCGCCGAGCCGCGGGTGCCGGTCGGCGATGTACGCGGCCTGTTGTGCGGGGCTCGCCGATCCGGCGTGGATCGCCGGTTCGCTCGGCGGGTTCGTCGCGACCGCCAGCGACGAGTAGTCCCGCTCGGCGACCGGCAGTTCCAGGGTGTCGTCGGTGGCCGAGTGGTCCTGAGCGGGCTGGTCGCCGTACTCGGGTCCCTTGCCGGCGTCCGCGACGCTGTGCTGTGCCGGGTTCTCCGTGGTGACGTGCGGCGTTTGCGGCTCGTCGAATCCGCCGAGGCGCGCCATCGACTGCGCCTGGGCGAGACGTGCGAGTTCCGGCGCCTCCGCGGCGTGCCGGGCCCGCCGCTCGTCCATCTTCTGCTTGGCGGTCTCGGGGTCGAGGTAGCGCGGGTCGCCGGGAGTGACCTCTTCGGCGTGGATGACCCACTTCGGCCGGTCGACCAGCGGCGGAGTCTTGAACTCCTTGCTGTGCACGTAAAGCTGCGTGGCCGGCTTGTTGATGGCCTCGTTCTCGCGCGGATTCTCGGCGAGCGACGAGACGTCCTTGCCCGTCTTCGAGACGATGTGGATCTCGACGTCTTCGCCGAACTTCGACTTCGTGTCGGGCGAAGTCTTGATGGTCGAGCTGGTCATCGTCGGCTCGGGGACGGTCTGACCCGGCTCGTAGTGCGCCGCCATGATCTCGGCGGCGCGCATGTCGCCCTTGGTGTCGATGCCGCGGATGGCCTCGCCGTGGAAGTCCGGCAGCTCGTTGAGCGCGCCGACGATCGCGCGGGTGCTGCGCTGGGCGTTCTCGAAGTCGGGGTGCGCCTCACCCTTTCGGTTGGCTTCGTTGATCGCGTACGCGTGTTCGCGCGAGTACGAGTAGATCGCTTCGGCGGCCTCGGGCGAGACGCGGTCCTTCAGCGGGCTGGCTTCGAGCCGCTTGAGCGCCTTCTCGCGAGCCTGCTCGGCGAGTTCGGTGCTGTCGTAGCGGTCCCGGAGGCTCTTGTGATCCTCCGGCGTGCCACGGAATCCGTCGTCGGAGAGGTAGCTCTCGTCGACCCGCGTGGGGGTTTCTTCCGGGCCCTTGAGGCGTTCGGCGATGTCGGGTTCGGTCTTGGGCGCCTGCTCCTGGACCGGGGTTTCGGTGTGCGTGCGCTCCGGTGCTTCCGGCGTGTGCGGAGCGTCGCCGCCGCCCATCGGCATCGCCTTGATCGACGTCGGATCGTCGGGCAACGTCGCGAGCCGCCCGGTCATCGGGTCGGCGAAGACCACGCCGTGCGGCGTGTTCACCGCGGCGACGATCCTGGTCTCTATCCGGTCCTTGGACCGTGGCGAGCCTTCCGGCGCGTTCGGATCGCCCGCGGCGTGATGTTCGAACGCCACCGCGGTCCGCGCGCCGACTGGACGTTCGCCCAGCTCACGGGCGATATCGGCGAAACCGTTCCGATCAGACCATTGTCCGCCGAGCCGGTCGCTGACGTGTTGCAGCGGCGAACCGTCCGTCGACGGCGCCGCGACCGAGTCGCCGCCGTTCATCCGGTCCTCGAACGCGACCAGCGCCTCGGCCGAGTTCGTCTGGTAGCCGTCCTTCCACGACTCCGGCGCGTAGTAGTTCCGGGTGTTGGCCTCGCCGATCGCGGGGATCTCGTCCATGACCAGCCGGACCTGCTGGTGCGGCGTCTCGGTCGAACCGGCGTGGATGACCGGCGTCCCGCCCTCTTCGAGCGGCTTCGCCAGGTCGGACCAACCGCCGTCGGGAGCGTGCTCCTTCGGGGGCTCGGGGGTGTCCCGGACCGGAGCGTCGGTGGCGTCGATCCAGCCGCCCTTGCCGTCGGCCAGCTTGGTCTCGAGCCCGCCGAGACCCTGGTTCTGGAACAGCTCCGGGTGATCGCGGCGCAGCTGGGCCTCTTGCTCGGCCGCTTCCTGCGCCAGCCGCTCCTGCACGGCGTTGTTGTAGTCGCGCCGCTCGGCGACCTTCTGGTGGACCTCGTCCGGGCTCAGATGGCCGTCGTCACCGGCGACGACCTCCTCGCATTCGACGATCCACTTCGGCAGGTCGTTGGGCGATCCGTCGTCGAGGCGCTTCTTGTAGTCCGGGTGCTCGGGATGCCCCGGGCCCATCTTGACGTCGGTGACGCGCAGCTGCGTCGCCGACTTCATCAGGACTTCGCGTTCTTCCTTCTTCGAGGCGAGGTCTTCGATATGGCGCCCGGTCTTCGACTGGATGCGCATCTCGACTTCGCCGGGGAAGTTGCTGCGCGGATGTTCGGGGGTGACCCGCGACGTGCTCAGCATCTGCGGGTCGACGATGACCTGACCCTTGGCGTGCGCTTCGAGGAAGGCCCGGATCGCGCTCTCGTTGCCGCCGAAGTTCACCCGCCGCGAGACGAGCCCCTCGTAGGCGGGCATCTCGTTGAGGCCGGAGGTGATCGCCTCGATATGCGGGCGGAGCGCTTCCAGCTCCGCGCCACCGTGCCGCTGGGCGTGGGTGATCCGCTCGGCCATGTCGGTGCGCGTGTAGCTGTGCACCGCGTAGGCACCCTGATCCGACATCTCCTTGACGCGCGGATCCTCGTGGGCGTCGCGTTTGGCGAGACCCTCGCGGCGGACCTGTTCGCTCCGCGCTTCCCCGGTGTCCTTGTCGAACCCGCGCTTGTCGATCTGCGTCTCGGCGAGCGCGCGGTAGGCGGCCGGATCGTCCGTGTGGAAGTCCGGATCCGTCAGGTACGGCTCGTCGACGGCGGAACCGAGGTCGTCGGTGGTCTTGTCGTCGGGCGTGACGTCCTGGGGCGTCTCGGTGTCCTTCGGAGCCTCGACGTCCTTCGGCGCCTCGGTGTCCTTGGGGACGTTCGTGTCCTTCGGAGCCTCGACGTCCTTCAGCAGCTCGGTGTCCTTGGGCAGGTTGCTCTGGCCGCGGTCCTGAGGTGCCTGCTGCGGCGCGTGCTCCACCGGCGGACGCTGCGGTTGCTGAGGGCCCGCGTTCGGGTCGTGGCCAGGACGCGGTGCCGGCACCTGCGGCGGACGCTGCGGGCCACCGAACCGCGGCGGCTCGGCACCAGGCGGCATCGGCCTGCCGGGCTGTCCCGGATGCCCCGGCTGTCCGGGGTGGTGACCGGGTGGCGGCGGCATGGGGCCGCGGTTGCCCGGGAACGGACCGTTGCCCGGGTGCTGGGGCCGCGGCGGAGGCGGCGGATAGCCTGCCGGACCGCGGTTGCCCGGAGGCGGACCGGGCGGAGGCGTCTGCGGACGCGGCGGGACCCCGCCGTTCGGGCCCGGACCAGGTCCAGGCCTGCCCTGATAGCCCTGAGGCGGCCTCGGCGGACCCTGAGGTCCGGGCGGCTGCGGCGGTTGCTGAGGACGCTGACGCGGCCCGCGGTCCTGCGGATACCCACCCTGACCGGGGTACTGCTGCGGCGGGCGAGGGCCCATCGGACCGGGCTGACCCTGCGGTCCTCGCGGTGGCATGGGGCCACCACCACCGGGAGGCGGCGGAGGCGGCGGCGCGAAACCACCCGGAGGTGGCGGCTGCATCGGCTGCTGGCCCTGGAAGGGCATCGGGGCCGGCGGCTGGTCGAACCGCGGCTGCTGGGGCCCGCCGTTGCCCGCGAAACCCGCGGCCTGGACGCTGTCGTTCGGGCGGACCGGCCGAGACGGATCATGCCCGGGAGGCGGGAAACCGCCGCCGGGAGTGGGCCCGTTGCCGCCGGGTGCCATGCCGTAGCCACCCGACGGAGCGGGCGCGCCCGAACCCGGGTTCGACGCCATGCCGTACCCGCCCGAACTCGACGGCGCACCAGTGGAAGCGGCGGGCGGCATCGCGCTGGACTGCGAAGGACTGTGCGAGGGGCCCGGCGAAGGGTTGGACGCCGGGCCCGGTGCCGGCCCCTGGGACGGGCTCGGCGCGGGGCTCGAAGCGGGCGTCGGCGCGGAACTCGCCGCCGGTGTCTGCGCCGGACCGCCCGCCGGTGTCTGGGCAGGGCTCGCCGCCGGTGTCTGCGACTGCGCGCCGGGTGCCTGCTGCTGATTACCCGCCGCGGCCTGCTGGCCGGAACCGTTGTCGGCGGCGGCCGCCGGAGCGTTCTGGTGGGTCTGCGCCGCACGCTGACCGTCCCCGGTGTTCGGCGGGGCATCGGCCGGACGTTCCGGCGCCTGCGTCGACGACTGGTCGACCTGGTCGCTGTCCGCCGTCCGTTGCGGGCCGCTCTCGGAACGCGGCTGCGGATCAGCGGACCCGGCCGAACTCCGCGGCGACGAATCACCGTCCGAAGTGGACCGTGGCGCCGGATCAGAAGAGGAACCGGAATCCGAAGAAGAACGCGAGTCCGAAGAAGAGCCCGAGTCCGACGAACTGCCCGGGTCCGACGAAGAGCGCGAGTCCGAAGAAGAGCGCGAGTCCGACGAAGAACCGGAATCCGAAGAGCCCGGAGTACGCGAAGGCGTCCCGGAATCCCCGGTATCCACATCCGGCGTGGAAGGACCGTCGCCGGCCGAGGCGCCGGGCGTGTTCGCGGCCTTGATGTCGCCGATCTGGCTCTTCGCCCCGTCGACTCCGCCGCCGACCGCTCCGCCGGAAGCGCCCATCAGGACGTCCTTGGCCGAAAGCTTGTCCAGGTCACCGGTGACAGCGGCCTGCCCGACCGTGCTGGCGACCCCTTCGGCCGCGCCGCGCACGGCACCTCGCGCCGCGCTGTCGACGATCTGGCCGCCGACGCTGTCGGAAAGTCCCTTGGTGGCGCCCTTGCCGATACTGCTGCTGCCCGCGCCGACCACGCCGTCGACGGCGCCGCTGATCGCGGAATCCTTGGTCTTGCTGAAATCCCAGCTCTCGCGGTCACCCTTGGCCATCTGGAGACCCTGGATGCCCGCGTCCATGGCGAGGTTCATCGCCGTGTTCTGCAGGACCTCCTTGCCGATCTTCTTCAGGCCCTCCTTGAGCAGTTTCTCCAGGAGTTCCTTCGCGACCTTCTTGAAGCCTTCCTGCGCGAGCTTCTGCATCAGCTGCCGGAAGATCATCTGGACGGTCATGCGCGTGGCGATCTGCGCCGGCGCGATCCCGGCCGTCGACCCGCCGAACGTCACCGCCGCGGCCGCGATCATCGCGACGATCTGCGCGGCCAGGATCACCAGCGAGATGATGATCATGTACTTCGTGTACTCGACGTCCAGCGCGGTCGCGTTGCACGAGTCGCCGAGCGCCTTCGAGGAATCGGCCAGCGATTTGAAGTACGCCTCGTCGCCCTCGACGAACTTCTTCCAGGCCTCGGCGAACTTCTCCGCGCCCTGTCCGCTCCAGCCGCCGAGGACCTCGGTGGCGCCCTTGGTCGCGGTGTCGGCGATCGGCTGAATCGCCTTCGAAGCGTTGTGCCAGGCGTCGCGCAGTTCGCGGAGCTTGTCCTCGTCGCCTTCGGGCCAGCTTTCCCCGACGACGATCGGCAAGAGCCACTTGACCGCGTCGGGCATCTCCATACCCACGGCGCTAGACCTTCTTGTCCAGCGTCGACTTGATCTCTTCCTCGGCGTTCGTGAACGCGGTCATCGACCGTTCGACGTTGTGCTGCATGCCCCGCAGCGCTTCGACGACGTTCGCGAACCCTTCGGACGAGCCCTGCGCGCCGGGCTCGTAGTCCTTCGCGAACTCCTTGCCCGCGTCGTCGTTGCCCCAGCACTGTCCCAGCGAGTTCATCGCGGCCAGCAGTTCCTTGCCCGCTTCGTCGAGCTGGTCCGCCGCGATCCCCAGTTTCGCCGCGGCCGTCTTCACCGCTTCCGGATCCGCGGTGAACCCGGCTCCGCCCCCACCGTTCGGCATCAGACCCCCCTGGTCAGCCAGCTCGAGGGCGGCTCTTCCTCATCGTCGTCCTGCTGACGCACCCGTTTCGGGACCGGTTTCGGCGTCGGCGGCGCGGGAGGGGCGGGCGGAGGCGGCGGCGGGGCGTCGTCCTTGATCATCAGCGGGGCGTCGAAGTCTTCGTCGGACTTCGCGGGCGCGGCCGTCTCCTCCTCTTCGGCGAGGAAGTCGGGGATCGCCGGCATCAGCCCCTGGAGCGAAGGCGCGCCCTCGATGAGGTCCGACAGATCCGGCAGCCCTTCGGTGATCGGGGCCATCAGGTCCGCGACCTGCTGCTTGACCTGCAGCGATCCCTGGCGAACCAGGGTCAGCACGGTGTTGGCCAGCTGCGCGGGATTGGTGCGCTCGAAGGCGTTCGGCTGGATTTCGAGCTTGGCGAGCGTGCCGGTCGCGTCGATGGTGGCGCGGACGAGGCCGTCCTGCGAGACCACCGTCGCCGAGGTCTGGGAAGCGGCTTCCTGCGCGTCCCGGAGCTGGGCCGTCTGGCGCTCGAACTGTTCGAGCAGCGTGTCGACCTGGTCCTTCATGGCGGCATTGCGCGCTTCGAGGCGTGCGCTGTCGTCGCCGGCCGTCGTCACTTGAGCCCCCGCGAGTGCTTGATCCGGGCATACGTCACCCGGTGTCGGTAGGCGTCACCCTAATGCCAAGGGCGGAGCCTTATCAGCCGTTCTCCCTTTTCGCACCGCGAGCAGGTATCCGGCGGCGCCGAGGAGGTAGAGGACGGCCGCCGTGATCAGGAGTCCCGGTGAACGGCCGTCGTCCGGGATCACCGTCGCGGCCAGGGAAACGGCGGCGACCTGGGTGACGTTGAACAGCGTGTCGTAGAGCGCGAAGACCCGCCCTCTCGCTTCGTCGGCGACGTCGAGCTGGACCGAGGAATCGACGCAGAGTTTCAGTACCTGCCCGGCACCGGTCACCAGGAACGCCGCGAGCACCGCGGCCGGGACCACCATCGGCAGGCCGAGCGCGAGCTGCGCGACCGCCGCCAGCACCAGCGCGCCCACCACCGACCGGATCCTGCCCAGCAGCTTGATCAGCCGGGCGGTCAGCAGTCCGGCGACGAGGATCCCGGCACCGGCGAAGGCCGCCATCTGCCCCAGTCCCGTCATCCCGGCGGTGAAGTGGTTGCGCATCAGCAGCACGGTCACCAGCAGCGAGATGCCGTACGCCGCCCGATGGGCGAACAGCGCGACGAACCCGGCTGTCACGCTGGGCGTCCGCCAGGCCGCCTTCGCACCGTCAGCCAGGCCTCGGGCGACGGCGAGGGCCGGGTTCGAAGGCTCGTCGACCGTCGACGGCCCGAGCAGCCCGCGCGTGAATCCGGCGGCGAGGACAGCGGCGCCGATCCCGCCCAGCGCGGCGACGGCGGTGACCCACGCGGAACCCGCGTCGTCGGCGCCGGTCAGTGCCCGGAGGCCGATCGCGCAACCGCCACCGACGACGGCGAGCACCGAACCCCAGGTCGCGGCGAAGGCGTTCGCGGCGACCACGGACTTCTCTTCGACGACGTGCGGAAGCGACGCGGACAGCCCCGAGCCGATGAACCGCGAGATGCCTTCGGACGCCAGTGCCAGGGAGAACAGGCCGACCCCGGCCGTTCCCGAGCCAACGGCGACGGCCGTCGCGAGGATGGTGAACGAGCGCAGAAGGCTCGCGAAGATCAGGACCTTCCGGCGGTCCCACCGGTCGAGCAGCGCACCCGCGAACGGTCCGACGAGCGAATAGGGCAGCAGCAACGCCGCGAACCCGCCCGCCATGGCGAGCGCGTCGGCGGCGCGTTCGGGGTTGAAGAGGACGGCTCCGGCCAGTCCGGCCTGGTACATGCCGTTGCCCCAGTGCGCGGAGAACCGCGTGAACAGCAGACGGCGGAAATCACGGTCGCGAACGAAGTTTCGAGGAGGCGCCGGGGCGCTGATCGTCACGGATCCGCAGCTTAGAGAAGGTGGTCGATGCGCTTTGAGGTCGCCTCTCGGCGGCTATGCGCAGTGTGGCTCCAGCCGGACGGTATTCCACAAAGGCGGTTCTTCAGTGAGCCCGGGGGACACGGAAAGCGCACCGACCGTTGTGTCCAACGGTGCTCGTGATGCTGTTGTTCCCAGAGCCGGACGATTTGTCTCCGCTCGAAGTGGGATCATGGCGGATGTGCCAGCGGACGCCGAGGTCGAACCGGGAACGCTCCTGGTCGCCGCCCCCACGATGTTCGATCCCAACTTCAGGCGGACCGTCGTGTTCGTCATCGATCACCGGGACGAGGGAACGCTCGGCGTCGTGCTCAACCGGCCGAGTGACGTCCCGGTGTACGACGTGCTCCCCAACTGGGGCGGGCACGTCGCCGAACCGCAGTCGGTGTTCGTCGGCGGTCCGGTGGAGAAGAAGACGGCGTTGTGCCTGGCCGCGCTGCGGACCGGTGAGACGGCGTCCAGCGTGCCCGGCGTGATCGCCGTCCGCGGCCCGGTCGCGCTGGTCGACCTCGACACCGATCCCGAGATCCTGGTGCCGAAGGTCCGCGGTGTGCGGGTCTTCGCCGGATACGCGGGCTGGGACTCCGGCCAGCTGGCGAACGAGATCGAACGCGACGACTGGGTGATCGTCCCGGCGCTGCCCAGCGACGTCCTCGCTTCGCCGCACCACGACCTGTGGGGTCAGGTGCTGAGGCGTCAGGGCATTCCGCTGGCGCTGCTGGCCACCCACCCGGGAGATCTTCAGCGCAACTAGGCGGTGGCGGTGTCGGCCTTCTTGAAGACGCCGCAGGTGCCGCACGCGCAGCCACTGCAGCCGGCGGGCCGCTCCGGCTCGGGTTCCGGCACCGTCGCGGCCGCGCGGTTGCCGAGCACTCCCCCGGCCGCGACCAGCGCGATCATCGCGATCACGCCCACGAACGAGGCGAGCAGCAGCCCGAACGTCGTCGGCATGACCAGCGCGGCGATCCCCGCGAGCACGGCGATCACGCCGCCGGCCAGCGTCGGGACCCCGGCGACCTTGTTGCCGAGCCGGAAGGCGTCCTCACTGCGCATCGTGGCGGCGGTGCGCACGCCGGCGCCGCGGTCACGCGGCAGCTTCTCGCGCAGGCCGAGGAACCCACCCCAGCCGACGAGGACACCCAGCACGATCGGGACCAGCGCTATGACGAACACTCCACGAGGATAAGCGTGACGTTCCGGCAACCTGCCGGATACCCTGATCGACTGTGCTACAGGCCATGTCACGCCGAGTTCTAGCCACTGCCCTGATCGGGGCCGTCCCCCTCACCCTGATGGCCGCACCCGCCGCCGAAGCGGGTCACCGTCCGCTTCGCCTGATCGGGGAACAAATCGTCCCGAACGCCCTGCCCTACGAAGGCACGGTCGTCGGCGGCCTGTCCAGCATCGATTTCGACCCCCGCACCGGCGAATACGCGCTGATCTGCGACGACCGCTCCGCCCTCAACCCGGCGCGGTTCTACACGGCGAAGTTCTCCCTCGACGCCAAGGGACTCGGCCCGGTCACCTTCACCGGCACCAAGCCGCTCCTGCGTCCCGACGGCACGCCGTACCCGCCGCTCGCGAAGAACGACCCCGCGCAGCCGCCGAACATGCAGACCATCGACCCCGAAGAGCTGCGTGTCGACCCCTGGACCGGCCGGTACGTCTGGTCCCAGGAGGGCGAGCGGTCGGCGGCGGCGCGGATCGACCCGTCGATCCGCGAGGCGGAGCGCGACGGCTCCTACGTCCGTGACCTGCCCATTCCCGCCAACGAGAAGATGACCGAGACGACGGGGCCGCGGCAGAACCTGGCTCTCGAAGGCCTCACGTACGCGGGCTTCGGGTCGTTGGTCGCCAGCTCGGCCGAGGGCCCGCTGCTGCAGGACGGCCCGGAAGCGACCACCACGTCGGGCGCCCTTTCGCGCATCACGCTCCAGTCGCGGTTCGGGCCGGTCCTCGCGCAGTACGCGTACCCGCAGGAGAAGGTCTTCGCGTCGCCGAACCCGCCCGGCGCGTTCGCGACCACGGGCATCTCGTCGCTGCTGGCCGTCGACCAGGCCGACCCGACGCGCTACCTGGTGATGGAGCGTTCGTTCGTCACCGGCGTCGGCAACAAGGTCCGCATCTACGAGATCGACACCAAGGGCGCCACGAACATCCTGAAAACGCCCTCGTTGGCCGACGCGAAGAAGGTCAAGCCGGTGAAGAAGCGCCTGCTCGCGGACCTCGCGGACTTCAAATTGTCCACTGTGGACAACATCGAGGGGATGACCTGGGGGCCGCGCCTCCCGAATGGCGAGCGCAGCCTGGTGCTGGTCAGCGACAACAACTTCTCCGCGACGCAGGTGACCCAGTTCATCGCTCTGGCGGTCCCCTCGGAACGCCTTTGACCAGCGGGTTAGACTGGACCCATGAACACGGCTCGGCTGCTCCTTAGCCTGCCGCGCTGAACTCGGCCCCACGGCCGGGACCAGCGCGGCGACCCCTCATGCCCTCCGGGCTGAGGGGTCGAGTTGTTTCTGGAGTGGCTTGACGTGGATGAGCACGGAGGATTTCGGCGATGAACCAGGCGAGCGAAGGCGCCGACGCGGCACCTCAGCACCGCTACACGGCGGAGCTGGCGGGCCAGATCGAGCAGCGCTGGCAGGACTACTGGTCCGACCACGGCACCTACCACGCACCGAACCCGGTGGGCCCGCTCGCGGACGAGAGCGGAGAGGTCCCGTCGGACAAGCTGTTCGTCCAGGACATGTTCCCGTACCCGTCGGGCGCGGGCCTGCACGTCGGGCACCCGCTGGGCTTCATCGCGACCGACGTCTTCGCGCGGTATCACCGCATGATCGGCCGCAACGTGCTGCACACGATGGGCTTCGACGCCTTCGGCCTGCCCGCCGAGCAGTACGCGGTGCAGACGGGGCAGCACCCGCGCAAGACGACCGAAGAGAACATGGAGACCTACCTGCGCCAGATCCGGCGCCTGGGCCTGGGTCACGACGAACGTCGCCGGATTTCGACGATCGATCCGGACTACTACAAGTGGACCCAGTGGATCTTCCTGCAGATCTACAACTCCTGGTACGACGAGAAGGCGGGCAAGGCCCGGCCGATCGTCGAGCTGGAGACCGAGTACGCGCAGGACAAGCGGCGTACGCCCGATGGCCGCAACTGGTGCGAACTGACCCGCGCCGAGCAGCTGAAGATCATCGACTCGCATCGCCTGGTCTACCTGTCCGAGGCGCCGGTGAACTGGTGCCCCGGCCTGGGCACGGTGCTGTCGAACGAAGAGGTCACCTCCGAGGGCCGCAGTGAGCGCGGCAACTTCCCGGTCTTCCGCCGCAACCTGCGCCAGTGGATGATGCGGATCACCGCGTACGCCGACCGGCTGGTCGACGACCTGGACCTGCTGGACTGGCCCGAAAAGGTCAAGTCCATGCAGCGCAACTGGATCGGCCGCTCGCACGGTGCGCGTGTGTCGTTCGAAGCGGGCGAGCAGAAGATCGAGGTCTTCACCACCCGCCCCGACACCCTGTTCGGCGCCACGTATCTGGTGGTCGCGCCCGAACATCCGCTGGTCGACGAACTGACCGCCGCCACCTGGCCGGAAGGCGTCGACGCCCGCTGGACCGGTGACGCGGCGACGCCCGCCGAAGCGATCGCCGCCTACCGTGCGGCGGCGGCGCGGAAGTCCGAATTGGACCGTCAGGAGAACAAGGAGAAGACCGGCGTCTTCACCGGCTCCTACGCGGTGAATCCGGCCGACGGCAAGGAGATCCCGGTCTTCGTCGCCGACTACGTCCTGATGGGCTACGGCACCGGCGCGATCATGGCGGTCCCCGGCCAGGACACCCGTGACTGGGAGTTCGCCGAGAAGTTCGGCCTGGAGATCATCCGCACGGTTCAGCCGACGGAAGGCTTCGACGGCAAGGCGTTCACCGGCGACGGGCCCGCGATCAACTCCGGGTTCCTGGACGGCATGGGCGTCGACGAGGCCAAGAAGACGATGATCGGCTGGCTGGAGGAGAACGGCCACGGCCGCGGCACCGTCCAGTACAAGCTGCGCGACTGGCTGTTCTCGCGTCAGCGTTACTGGGGCGAGCCGTTCCCGGTCGTCTACGACGAGGACGGCCAGGTCCACCCGCTGCCGGACAGCATGCTGCCGGTCGAACTGCCCGAGGTCGCCGACTACTCGCCGGTGACCTTCGACCCGGAGGACAGGGACAGCACGCCGTCCTCGCCGCTGGCGCGCGCCACCGAGTGGGTCGAGGTCGAGCTGGACCTGGGCGACGGCAAGAAGACCTACCGCCGCGACATCAACACCATGCCGAACTGGGCGGGCTCCTGCTGGTACCAGCTGCGGTACCTGGACCCGACCAACCCGGACGTGTTCGTCGCGCCGGAGAACGAGTCCTACTGGGTCGGCCCGCGTCCCGCCGAACACGGCGTCGACGACCCCGGCGGCACGGACCTGTACGTCGGCGGTGTCGAGCACGCGGTGCTGCACCTGCTGTACTCGCGGTTCTGGCACAAGGTGCTGTTCGACCTGGGCCACGTGTCGTCCAGGGAGCCGTACCGGAAGCTGTTCAACCAGGGCTACGTCCAGGCGTACGCCTACACGGACGCGCGCGGCGTCTACGTCCAGGCCGACCAGGTCGAGGAGCGGGACGGCAAGTTCTTCTTCGGCGACGAAGAGGTCAAGCAGGAATACGGCAAGATGGGCAAGAGCCTGAAGAATGTCGTGACGCCTGACCAGATGTCCACCGACTACGGCGCCGACACCTTCCGCTTCTACGAGATGTCGATGGGTCCGCTGGATGTCTCGCGGCCATGGGCGACCAAGGACGTCGTTGGCGCGCAACGGTTCCTGCAGCGGCTGTGGCGCCTGGTCGTCAACGAGGAGACCGGCGAACTGCGTGTGTCCACTGTGGACGCCACGGACGAGGATCGCAAGCAGCTGCACAAGACGGTCGCCGGCGTTCGCGAGGACTACGCGGAGATGCGATTCAACACGGCCGGCGCGAAGCTGATCGAGCTGAACAACTACGTCACCAAGACCTATGGTTCGGCCGAGGCCACGCCGCGGGAACTGGTGGAGCCGCTGGTGCTGATGCTGGCGCCGCTGGCCCCGCACCTGGCCGAGGAGCTGTGGAAGCGGCTGGGGCACGCGGATTCCCTGGTGCACGGGCCGTTCCCGGTCGTCGACGAGAAGTACCTGGTCGAGGACTCCGTGGAGTACCCGATCCAGGTCAACGGCAAGGTGCGCTCGCGGGTCACCGTGCCCGCCGACGCGGGCAAGGACGCCGTGCAGGCGGCCGCGCTGGCCGACGAGAAGGTCGCCGCGCTGGTCGGCGACGGCACGCCGCGCAAGGTGATCGTCGTGCCGGGACGGTTGGTCAACATCGTGCTGTAACGCCGTGGCTGAAAGCCGCCAGCGTCGAGGGTCGTGAGGCGATTCGATGGAGTTGTTCAAGGACAACGAAATCGAACGGAGAACACCCCATGACCCTCGACGGCAAGGTGGCTTTGGTGACCGGCGGCAGCCGCGGAATCGGTGCCGCCACGGCGATCCGGCTCGCCGAGGACGGCGCCGACGTCGCGCTCACCTACCAGAGCAACGCCGAACTCGCGGCCGGTGTCGTGGACCGGATCAAGGCGCTCGGCCGCCGCGCGCTGGCGATCCAGGCCGACAGCGCCGACGCCGCGGCCGTGGTTTCCGCGGTCGACACGGCGGTCGCCGAGTTCGGCAGGCTCGACGTGCTGGTCAACAACGGAGGCATCGGCTTCGTCGGCCCGCTCGACCAGACGAGCCTGGAGGACATCGACCGCGTGCTCGCGATCAACGTCCGTGGTGTCTACGTGGCCACCCAGGCCGCGGCCAGGCACCTCGGCGACGGCGGGCGCGTGATCACCATCGGCAGCTGTGTCTCGGACCGCGTGCCCGGGCCAGGGATGTCGCTGTACGCGGTGAGCAAGACCGCCCTGCTGGGCATGACCAAGGGGCTGGCCAGGGAACTGGGACCGCGCGGTATCACCGTGAACATCGTCCACCCCGGCCCGACCGACACCGACATGAACCCGGCCGACGGCCCGTACGCCGCCGACCAGCGGAGCATGACGGTGTTCGACCGCTACGGCTCCCCGTCGGAGGTCGCCGCGACCGTGTCGTTCCTGGCGCGGCAGGAAAGCAAGTACGTGACCGCGGCGACCGTTTCGGTCGACGGCGGGCACGCGGCCTAGTCGGTGGACAGGCCGATCTCCCGCGCGAGATCGGCCAGCATCGCCTCGAAGAGGACGTCCGGTTTCGAGAACGGGATCGGATAGTTGCCGAAGACCTCGAGCGTGACGTGCCCGTAGAGCCGGGCCCAGAACTGGATCATCAGGTACGTCACGCCGAGGTCGAGCTTTTCGAGCGGGAACGTCGCCCCGGACTCCTTCAGCACGGCGAGCAGTTCCTCTTGGAAGGCCGTGAGGTCGTCGCGCAGTTCGACGGGGACCACGTCGTTCGACGGCGTCACCAGATCGTGCGTCGCGAGCACCTGCCCCGCCGCCGCGAGGAAGATCCGCCCGAACGGCTCGTCCAGCCTGCTCAACGTGTCGTCGCCCGCGGGCGACGCGAAGACCAGCGTGAACTCCTTGGTGTGCGTGAGCGCCCACCGCCGGAATCCCTTGCAGATGGCGAAAAGCTGCAACGCGCCCTCGTCCGGCAACTGAGCGATGTCCTCGGCGAGCCCGGCCGCCAGATCCGCCACGACGTCCGCGCGAAGATGCTCGACCAGATCGTCACGGGAACCGTAGTAGCGGTACAGCGCCGGCGCCGTGATGCCGAGCTCGCGCGCGATCGCCCGCAGGGTCACGGCCTCCGGGCCCCGCTCGACCAGGAGCGCCCGCGCCGTCCGGCGGATGTCCTGATCGGTCGCCGCCCGCTCGCGGCCCCTGCGGCTGGGGTTGGTCATCCGGGCATTCTAGGTGGTCAGTGCGGGGATTACCCCAGAAGGCGAGCCTGGAGCCTGGTGAGTGGCCGGAGCGCGAGGAAGATCGGAACGGCCATCCCGGCGGCGATGAGCAGATGCACGATCCACGCGCCCGCCAGCGTCGGCCCGCCCCACGTGCCCTCGGGGTCGCTCCCTGTCCAGAAGAGCCCGTAGGTCGCGATGCGCCCGACGAGGTAGAAGAGCAGCAACGCGAGCAGGAACGCGACCGCGCTCGGACCGAAGGCCACCACGAACCGCGGCCGGGACCCGCCCTCCCACCCGAGCCAGCGCCGCGCGAGCCCGCGCTGGACCTTCGCGCCACCGAGGTACCCCGGCAGCACGAGAAGCGCGTAGACCGCTCGTTTCCAGTCCGAAATCGTCATAACGGACACGCTAGGCGCAGCTGACCTGCGGGAACATCGGGTAAACCGTCGGATCGGGTGGGGAAAACCGGAGGGTCGCTGTGGTGATCCACACGACCGGGGTGCGGATCTCCGCCAAACGTTCCCCGATGTCAGACGGGTATGCCACACTCGGTCGCCGAACGGCTACGACGTGAACAGGGGAGGTTCGCGTGTCGAACCCTGAGCAGCTCTTCGCTGATTTCGAGGCCAAACTGGCCGACGCCCAGCGAAAGGCGAATCAGATGCGCACCGAGATCGAAAGCGTCTCGGTGTCCGAACGCAGCAAGGACGGCCAGATCTCGGTCAAGGTCAACCACGCGGGGAATCTCGTCGGCCTGGAGATCGGCCCGTCCGTGCGGGACAACCCCGCGCTCGCACAGGAGATCCTCCGCGTCGTCCAGAGCGCGCAGAGCAAACTCGCGGGCGCGATGCAGACCGGCGTGCCGTCGATCGCGGGCACCGAGACCATGAACGAGCTGGTCAGCCAGTTGCACAACGAATACCCGGAACCCGAACCGACGGGCTTCGTCGAGGGCGGCCACCAGGAGATGGACGAGGACGACCGCTTCGTCGCCGAAGACGAACTCGACGCTCCGCCGCCCCCTCCCGCGCCGAAGCCGCCCGCTCCTCCGGCTCCACCCGCGCCACCGCGCGCCGCGCGGCGGCAGCAGACGGACCACGAGGACGACTACTTCACCGGCGGCGACTTCCTGCGCTGAGCGGGTTCTTGAGGGAGGGGAAACATGGTCCAGCCACAAGGCGACCAGGGCTTCAATGTAAATCCGGACCAGATCGACGAGCACGCCAAGCAGGTCGCGACGACGCTGGAAACCATTCAATCGGCGCTGGCAGCCGATCAGCAAAGTCGGATCCAGGCTGGAGATTTCGGTTTGATCGGGCAGCTCGTAGCTCTCGACGTCTGGTGCAGCAGCACCGCTGACAAGGCGGCAGAAGCGCTTAAGAGCGCTGTCGATGCGGGCGAGCATCACGTCACGACAGTGCGAAAATGGGCTCAAGCGCGTCGGGTCGACGAGGAGTCGGCGACTGAGCTGATCAACCGCTCGGGTCAGGTGCGGCATGGCTGACGGAGAGAACAGCATCCTCCATGCCGCCAAGGAGGAGACCGATTCCGAGAAGAGGCCCGTCGATAGCTTCCTCGAAGGCGCGGGTGCGATTCAGGATACCTATGGCGGCATCGAAAAGCTGGCTCAAGGTGACTGGACCGAAGGCCTGCTGAGCTTGGGTTCGGCCGGATTCGACGCCGCGTCGATGATCACCAGTGGTGGAAATCCGCTCGAGACTCTCTTGAGTTGGGGCCTGGGGTGGGTCATCGAGCACGTCGACTTCCTGAAGGAGCCTCTCGACTGGCTCACAGGCAACCAGGACGCGCTCGATCTCGAGGCCCAGAAGTGGACGGCCATCAGCAAGAAGGTCCAGGAGACGGCTGAACAGCTGACAGCCGAGGTTCGGAAGAACACCGTGGGCTGGACCGGTGCGGTGGCCGACCGCTACCTCGAATACGTTCAGGAACAGTTGCATTCGTACCGAGCACTGTCCGACGCCGCACGTGATGCCGGCGCCGTCGTCGAGGTCTGCAAGATCATCCTCGATGTCGTTCGGACGGTGATCCGTGACCTCATCACGGACACTTTGGCGAAGATCATATTCATTCTTATGCGCTATCCCCCGCCTGGGTACCCCGCCGCCCTGGCGGCCGAGGGGGTCCCTTTCGCCATCAAGAAGGCGGGGGAATCCCTTACGTGGGTTCAAAAGCTTCAACGAGCGTTCGCCAACGCCATCGCACTGCTGAAAAAACTGGACGTCGTATTCGTCGACTTGGTGAAGAAGTGGGCCAAAGATGGCGGCAAGTACGTGGCTGACGTCGTCAGCCACGTCGGTGGCGTTGCGATGCAAGCCGGTCTGGACACGTTGGGCGGCGTCGGTAAAGCAGCTGTCAAAGAAGTGGTCAAGGGTGCGCTGGATTACGGCGCGTCGACCGAGAACAGTGAAAGTGCGGACGACGAAAAAGAAGATGAGGAGAAGACCACGATCGACCCGAGGAAATCCGGGGTGGTCGGCAGTGGTGCTGCTCCCGCGTCATCCGGAGTGCGGCAAGAGGAGAAGCCCATCTTCGGGCAGCAGGGTGGACAGAGGATCTCGGGGTCGCTGTAGTGGCAACACCGTTCGACGATTGCTGGTGAGGCGGCTTTGAATTCGTTCGCGAAGGGACTGTCCGCCTCACTCGCCGTACTCATTCTGGCCTTGGGGCTGGCGCTGCTCCCGGCTCTCACGATCCACCGGCTGGCCGCGGCGCCGGTAAGCCTGACAAGCTGGTCGGACGAGGACAAGGACGGCACGGCTTCGGTGACCTCCTGTGTTGCTCGTGGCCCGATCGGCCTCGGCGGTGTCGGGTACTACTGGGTTTGCACGGCGGACGTCGCCACCGACGCCGGAACGCGGACCGGCATGGAGTTCGAAGGCGAATTAACGCCGGGCGATCAAGGGAAACCGGTCGCCGTCATGGACGACGACGGAAAATGGAAACGTAACGTCGCTCATCCGTACTGGTTCTTGGAGTACGTTTTCGGCGCTTATCTTTTCATCTTCATGTTCATCGCGGTGGTTGTGGCCGGTGCTGTCTATTCAGAGTTCAAGAAGGAAGACCCTGACGGGAGTGCTGCGGAAGCGGCGACGACTTCGGTGGATCTGCCGGTCAGACATCATGAGGCGCATGAGAGCAACCCGAGCTGGGTGAAGGTCGGTGCCATCCTGGGATTGCTATTGGCAGCACTGGGGATCTTCATCGGTTGGCTGGTCTTCGACGTGCGAATCGGCGGCTTTTGGGACCCGGCCTATCTGGTCGCGGGAACGATCTTCGCGGTCGGTGCGACAATCGTGTTCTACGGTCTCAGAAGGAAGGAGCCGCTGAAGGAGGCGACGTTCTTCGTGGAGCCTGACGGGCTGACGGTAGAGACCAGCGATGGCCGGGGGGCCTTGTTGGCCTGGTCGACCCTGGAGCGGATCGTCTTCGATCAGCCTCGTGCTATGCGGTTCCGGAGTGTCGTTTCGGTCCTCCTCGTTCCGGTTCCTTCGAAGCGGGATGGTCTTCATGGCTGGATCCGAACGTATTTTCGAGGAGTGGGCACAAGCTTCGGATACGAGTTGTCACCCGGAGTGCCTCGGGCGGCGGCCGCGACGTTCTCGGACCTGATCGAGCAACATCGTCCTGGTCTCACCCGGTGGCCTCGGCGCGAGATCCGGCGGTGGGGCTTCGGGCTGTTCGGACTCGTCGATCGATTCCGTCGGACCGAACGCCGGTAGGACGTGAGAGGAATATGCGGAAGGCCGAGAGCGTCGATGTTCGAGCGGAAAGCGGCTAGCCCAGCGAATCCAGCCAACTGCTCGCGGCCAGCATGGATAACAGCTCTTTGGCCATTTTCCTGGCTGGACCGCTGTCCGACCGGTCGTCGGCGATGGTCCGCAACACATCCGCCGCGGCCCGGATCCTGTGCTCGATCGCCTCGACCAAGTCCACCGGCTGGTCGTCTTCATCCCGGTAGCTCGCATATCCGGGTTCAGGCGCGAAACAACCCCACCAGTCCAGCAACACCGTCAAAGCCTCGGCGCGCGGCTTTCCCGGTCGATCCCGGACGACTCGCAGCAGGACTGTCACGGCGGGGACAGCGGCCGGATAAAGCGTTCCCGCGTGATCGTTGCTCACCGCGCCTGCCAAGCGGCCGACCGCCAAGGCAGCAGAACTGTCCTTCGATGCGGGTGTTTCCAGCGTTGCGACCGCGCCGGCCGCTTCTGCTGGCCGGTACCACTCCGGGCCGGGAAGTGCAGACCAGTTCCCCGGGTTCATCGCCTCACTGTCTTCATGGTCTGACAGCTTCGGCGCCGCCGAAGCCGGGGCGCCGCCGGCGCCGATCACTCGGGGGGCTACGTGATCGACGCCGGCGACCCGATGCCCTCTTCCCGGCACCGGCCGGGATCGGGGCAACGTCACCGCTCGGAAGCGGCAACGCATCTCAAGAGCGGGCGTGATCGCCGAAGTGACGCCCGGGGGAAGGTTATCCCCCGAAAGAGTGACGGCGTTCCGCTGCTCGCCTGATTGTCGCACTACGCGGCGAGAAAGTTACAAAGTTCTTCACATCTTCGCCCGGAGAAGGGCCATGCTCGGACAACTGCTGGTCATGGCATCGTTTCCTCCATGACTTCTCAGGTGCTGGTCATCGGGTCCGCCAATGCCGATCTCGTCGTCCCGGTCGACCGGCGGCCAGGTGGTGGCGAAACCGTACTGGGCGGCGATACGGTCCTGTCGCCGGGTGGCAAGGGCGCCAACACCGCGGTCGCCGCGGCGAGGCTCGGCGCCGACGTCGCGTTGCTCGGGGCGGTCGGCGACGACCCGTACGGCGAGCTGCTCAAGCGGTCGCTGGCCGAGTCCGGGGTGAACACGGACTCGCTGCGCACGAGCGAGCGTCCGACGGGGATCGCGTACATCACGGTCACGCCCGACGGAGAGAACTCCATTCTCGTCTCGCCCGGCGCGAATTCCAGCCTGCGGCCCGAGGACGTCGACCTCGACGGCGCCGAGATCGTGGTGTTGTCGCTGGAGATCCCGCTCGAAACCGTCGAGCACGCCGTCGTGCAGGCCGTTGAACACCAAGTGAAGACGCTGCTGAACCTGTCACCGGCGGCCGAGCTTTCCGCGAAGACGCTTCAGGGGCTCGACGTGCTGCTGGTCAACGAGCACGAGGCTGCCTTCCTTCTCGGTGGCGACGCAGATTTCCCCAAGCTGCTCGACCTCGGTCCGAAGGCCGCTGTCGTGACGCTCGGCGCGAAGGGGGCGGCGGTGGTGACCGCGGACGGGGTGACGGAGGTGCCGTCGCCGAAGGTCGAGGCCATCGACACGACGGGCGCCGGTGACGCCTTCGCCGGGGCACTCGCCACCTCGCTCGCGAAGGGCGACGAGCTGGCCGACGCGGCGCGCAAGGCGGTGAAGGTGGCGGCGATCACCGTGACCCGCCAGGGCGCGCAGCCCTCGTATCCGACGGCGTCCGAACTGGAATGATGCCTGCTTCTGTGTTCTGCTGGTGGCTATGAGCCAGGTCACGCCGCCTATGAGATATGGTCTAGACCATGCCGTCTGAGTCACTGTCCGGGGTCGCCGTCAGTCCCGGCCGCGCGAGCGGTCCTGTCGTCCGGGTCGCCGAGCCGCTCGGCGAACCCGCGAGCACGCCGGCACCGGCCGATCCCGCCGCCGAGGCCGCCCGGATCGCCCCGGCCGCGCAGATCGTGGCGGGCAGGCTCGAGAAGCTCGCCGAGACGGCGACGGGTGAGGCCGCGACGATCCTCATCACGACCGCGGCGATGGCAGCTGACCCGGCGCTCGTCTCCTCGGCGGAGCAGCTCGTCAAGGACCAGAACCTGCCCGCACCGCGTGCGGTGCACCAGGCGGCGGGCAAGTTCGCCGACGCGCTCGCGGCCGCGGGCGGCTACATGGCCGAGCGGGCCCGCGACGTCCTCGATGTGCGAGACCGGCTCATCGCCGAGCTGCTCGGCATCGCGCCTCCCGGCGTTCCCGACCTCGACTCGCCGAGCGTGCTCGTCGCCCGCGACCTCGCGCCCGCCGACACCGCGGGCCTCGACCCGGACAAGGTGCTCGCGCTCGTCACCGAAGAGGGCGGTCCGACCAGCCACACCGCGATCCTCGCCCGCGCGCTCGGCATTCCCGCCGTCGTCGCGGTCCGCGGCGTCCTCGCGCTCGACGCGCAAGCGCTTGCGGTGGACGGCGACACCGGCGTCGTCGAGGTCGCGGACCCGGACGCCGAGATCGTCACAGCCACCAAGACCGGCGCGATCGAGTGGGACGGCACCGGTGCGACCGCCGACGGCCACCGGGTGAAGGTGCTCGGCAACGTCGGTTCCGCCACCGACGCCCAGGCGGCCGCCGAGGCGGGTGCGGAAGGTGTCGGCCTGTTCCGCACCGAGTTCTGCTACCTCGACGCGTCCGCCGAGCCGAGCGTCGAAGAGCAGCGCAAGGCTTACACCGACGTGCTCACGCCGTTCCGCGGCAAGCCGGTCGTCGTCCGCACTCTCGACGCGGGCGCCGACAAGCCTCTCGCGTTCCTGGAGCCCGAGGACGAGCCCAACCCGGCGCTCGGCGTACGCGGGCTTCGCGTCGCATTCGACCGGCCTGAGATCCTCGACCGTCAGCTCGAGGCCATCGCGGGTGCCGCGCAGGACTCCGGAGCCGACGTTTCGGTGATGGCGCCGATGGTCGCCACCGCCGACGAGGCCGCCTGGTTCGCCGAGCGCGCCCGCGCCGCCGGAATCGCCCGCGTGGGCGTGATGATCGAGATCCCGGCCGCCGCGCTGACCGCCCGCGAGATCCTCGACGCGGTCGACTTCGTCTCGGTCGGCACCAACGACCTCGCGCAGTACACCTTCGCCGCGGATCGCCAGCTCGGCGCGGTCGCCAAGCTCAACGACCCGTGGCAGCCCGGGCTGCTGCGCCTGCTGAAGGTCATCGGCCAGGCCGCGAAGGACACCGGCAAGCCCGCCGGTGTCTGCGGTGAGGCCGCCGCCGACCCAAGGCTCGCGCTGGTGCTCGCCGGGCTCGGCCTGACCAGCCTTTCGATGAACGCGCCCGCCGTGCGCGCGGTCGGCGCGAGCCTGGCGGCCACGACGCTGGCCGAATGCGAGTCACTCGCCGACGCGGTCTTGGCCACGTCGGACCCGGTCGCCGCCAGGCAGGCAGTGGATTCTGTCGGGCGCTGACGAAAACCCGCCGAAGGGGCGCCGTTTCGTACACACCTCACGTGAGTGCGAAGGCGCCCCTTCATCGTGTTCTCGTGGGCCTTCGGCCCAAAAGAGGGCGCCCTAGGGGAGACGCGAAGCGGTAGCAAAGGTCCCTTGCTCCCCAAACTGGATCAGGGAGCATGTCGAAATCCGGTCCACCACTTCGACGCACAGGTGAAGTCACCGAAGCGACGAAAGGACCGGACCATGACGACCACCATGACCCCGACGCGGGCTGGACGCCGGGAATGGGTCGGGCTGGCCGTGCTGGCCCTCCCCACCTTCCTGGTCTCCCTCGACGTCTTCGTGCTGATCCTCGCGCTGCCGAAGCTCAGCCAGAGCCTCGGCGCGGACAGCGTCCAGCAGCTGTGGATCATGGACGTCTACGGCTTCATGATCGCCGGCTTCATGGTCACCATGGGTACCCTCGGCGACCGCATCGGCCGCCGGAAACTGCTGCTCATCGGCGCCACGGCGTTCGGGCTCGCCTCCGTGCTGGCCGCGTTCTCGACCACCGCGCTGATGCTCATCGCCGCCCGCGCGCTCCTCGGGATCGCCGGTGCGACGCTGGCGCCGTCGACGCTCGCCCTGATCAGCAACCTGTTCTCCGACAGCCGCCAGCGTTCGCTCGCGATCGGCATCTGGGCGGGCTGCTTCACCGTCGGCGCGATCGTCGGGCCGATGGTCGGTGGCGTGCTGCTGGAGCACTTCTGGTGGGGGTCGGTGTTCCTGCTCGGCGTCCCCGCGATGGTCCTGCTGCTCGTCGTCGGCCCGAAGCTCCTGCCCGAGTACCGCAACGAGAACGCCGGCCGCCTCGACCTGGCGAGCGTCGCGCTTTCGCTGGTCACGATCCTGCCCGCGGTCTACGGCATCAAGGAGCTCGCTCGCGAGGGTGTGCACGTGGTCCCGGTGGCCTCGCTGCTGATCGGCCTTGGCTTCGGCGCGGTGTTCGTGCGGCGCCAGCGAACCCTCAGCGACCCCCTCATCGACCTGACGCTGTTCCGCGGCCGTGCGTTCTCGACGGCGCTGGGCGGGATGTGCGCGTTCTCCATGCTGGGCGGGACGACCATGCTCTTCGTCGCGCAGTTCTTCCAGATCGTGCTGGAGCTGTCGCCGGTCGGCGCCGCGCTGGCGTTGCTGCCGGGCATGCTCGCGTCGACCGTCAGCTTCCTGGTCGCGCCGGTTCTCGCCCGCCGCGTCCGCCCCGCGACGCTGATCGCCACCGGCCTGGCGGGCGCGATCGCCGGATTCCTGCTGCTGACGCAGGTCGAGGCGGGAGCCGGACCGCTGGTGCCGTCGATCGCCTTCGCCATCACCTGCCTGTGCGGCGGTCCGCTGATCACCCTGGGCACGGATCTGGTCGTCAGTTCGGTGCCGCCGGAGAAGGCCGGTTCGGCGGCCTCGCTCTCACAGACCGGCAACGAGTTCGGGTACGCGCTGGGCATCGCGACCGTCGGGACGCTGGGCAACGCGGTCACCCAGTCCCGGCTCGCCGACGCCGTCCCCGCGCACGACGCGTTCGCCAGCGGGATGCACGCGGTGTCCGGGCTGGCCGCGCTGGTGCTGGCCGCGGTCGCGTACTTCGTGCTCCGGCACCTGCGCCACGTGCGCCCCGTGGGTGCCTAACCGAAGAAGCCCCGCCGCGGGTACTTGATGATCAGCGACCCCCCGTGCACGCGCCCGGTGATGACGAACCGGGGCGTGCCGGGGCGGCCGTTCGACCGCGTCCGGTCGTCGAGGTTGCCGAACTTGATGTCGGTGATCGAATTGGTGTCGACGGCGCCGTTCTCCGGGATGGTGATCTCCACCGGACCCCATTTGGCCTGCAGCTCGATATGCACCACCGGATGCCGGATCTCGGCCTGGGAGAAGTCCAGTTTCGTGGCGCCGTACTTGTTCCGGATCACCATCGACTCGGGGACCAGCCAGTTCCCGTTGCGCTGCAACGCCGAGTACTTGCCGTTCAGCTCCATGACCTGCCCGGACGGCTGCGCGTAGGCGTGCTGCCCCGGCGGCGCCCACGGGTTCTGCTGCTGCCGCGGCACCATCCCCGCCTCGGGGTGCACCAGGCCGGGCAGATCCGTGAGCACCGCGTTCAGCTCACCGCGGGTCTTCGAGGCGAGGGCGCGGTCGGTCCGTTCGGTGAACTCGTCGAGGTTCAGCATCCCGAGGCCGATCGCCTTCTGCAGGACCTCGACGACGTGTTCCCGCTCCGCGTCGGAGACCCGGATGTCCCGTCCGCTCAACGGCTTGGTCTCGGTCGTCGGCTGCTCTTCCTCGCCCATGCCTGGAATGGTAGAACCGGATCTCACGCGCGAGATCGGGGAAATACCCTGAACAGACCCGCATTTCTCCCCTGTGCCGCCCTGCTGGCTGCTGTCCTGCTGCTGGCCGGTTGCACCGTCGAAGCAGATCCGCCGGAAGCCGTCCCGGTGCCGACGCCCCCACCTGCGTCGAAACTCGAAGGCGAATCGGTGGACTACGCGGGGTTCCGCCTGATCATGTCGACGTCGCCGCCATCGGTGCTCGATCCCGCCACCGGCGCCACCACGCCGCTTCCCGGCGCTCCGGGCGGAGACCGGGTCAACGACGTCCTCCGCGTCGGCAAGTTCCCGGTCGTGTTGTCGGCCGCGCGCTGCGGGCCGTCGTGCCTGGAGCCGTCCGAAGTGCTCGTCTACGGCGACCCCGAGAACCAGCCGTGGAAGCTGGGCAAGGCCCGCAGCGTCGCCCCGTCGGCCGACGAGAGCGGCGTCTGGCTGATCCGCGACGACGGCAACGACCTCTGCCGCCTCCAGTACGTCTCCCTGCTCGGCGCGGAACGCGATCGCGGACGTCCGGCGAGCTGCACGACGGCCGTGCGCCAAGAGGTGCCGAAGGGGCTGCTGATCACAGTGAACAGCGGGACGGCGAGCGCCGAGGACGTGCTGATCGATCCCGCCACCGGCCGCGCCGTGCACCAGTTCCCCCGGGTGCTGGCGATCACCAAGGAGCGGCTGCTGCTGGCCGAACTGACCGAGTTCTCCGTCCTGGACCTGCGCAACGATCAACGGACCCGGGTCTCCCGCCCGGTGGCCGACGGCACGCCCGGCATGGTGGTGCCGAGCCGCGACGGCTACCGGGTCGCCGTGCTGTTCGGCGACCCCGCGTGGGCGGGGACGGCGACGCAGACGGCCGACGTCTGGGTGCTCGCCCTCGACACGCTGACCTGGACACACGCGCCCGCGATGCCGATCGCGGCCGACCTCAAACGGGTCGCGATCGAGTGGACCGAGAACGACGACCTGGTGATCGCGACCGACGTCGTCGCGAACTGGCGGCTCGACCGGCCGCGCTGGACGGTCGTCAAGACCCCGTTGCCCGCCGAGCGGAACCAGCGGGTGGTCGCCGTCGCCCAGGGCTGAGCTACTCCTCGTCCAGCCCGTGCTCGATGGCGTAACGAGCGAGTTCGACACGGTTGTGCAGCTGGAGTTTCCGCAGCGTCGACTGGACGTGGTTCTCCACCGTCCGATGCGAGAGCACCAGCTTCTCGGCGATCTGCCGCGCCGTCATCCCCTTCGCGACCAGGCGCAGGACGTCGGTCTCGCGTTCGGTCAGCCGCGGCGGCGCCGGCCCGTCGTCCGGCGCGTCGGCCATGCGGCGGTACTCGCCGAGCACGAGCCCCGCTAGTCCGGCGGTGAACACCGGGTCGCCCGCCGCGGTCCGCTTGACCGCGTCCACCAGTTCGCTCGCCGAGGCCGATTTCACCAGGTAGCCGGACGCCCCGGCCTTGACCGCCTCGAGGACGTCGCTGTGCTCGCCGCTCGCGGACAGCACCAGCACCTTGGTCGACGGCAGTTCCGAGGTGATCTCGCGGGTGGCGTCGACGCCAGAGGTCTCGCCGAGGTTGAGGTCCATCAGCACGACGTCGGGCCGGACCGTGCGCGCGATCCGCACCGCGGCGGGCGCGTCCGGCGCGGTGGCCCGCACGTCGAAACCGTGCTCGGCCAGGTCGCGCGCGACCCCGTCCCGCCACATCGGATGATCGTCGACCACCATCACCGAGACCTGAGCCTCATCGGTCATCGCTTTCCCCTCGCCGCGACTGGAACCTTGATTTCCCATTCCGTGCCCTGGCCGGGCGCGGTGTCCAGGGCGGCACTTCCGCCCAGATCCCGCACGCGCCCCTTGATGGACTCCGCGATACCTAGATGTCCCTCGGCCGCCGCGCGTTCCAAAACGCCGGGCGCGATTCCCGGCCCGTCGTCGCGAACGCTGACGACGACCTCGGTGCCGAGGTCCTCCAGCAGCACCCAGGCGTGCGCCTCTTCGCCCGCGTGTTTCTCGACGTTCGACAGCGCCTCGCGCGCCACGGCCACCAGCTCCGACGTCACGTGTTCGGGCAGCTGGACCTCGCCCGCGGGCGTCGAGACCTGCACCGACGGCGTCGCGAGCAGCTGCAGCGCGGCACGGAGGTCGGTGGTCCCGTTCTCGCTCGGATGTGTCGGCTCGGTGGTGACCAGCGCGCGCAGCGCGATCTCCTGCTCACCGGCCAGTTTCGCCAGCTCGGCGGCCTCCCCGCCGAATTCGGCGCCGCGTTTGCGCACCCTGGCGAGCACCTGGAGGACGCTGTCGTGGATCGAACGGGCGAGCCGCTCCCGTTCGGCCGTCGCGGCTTCCATCCGCAACGCCCTGGTCAGCGCGTCCGCCGACCGGCGCGCCATCGTGGCGGCCAGACCGATCACGAACCCGCTCGCGGTCAGCAGGAAGCCGTCCCGCGCGACGTCGACGTCGAACCGCCAGCGCACCAGGCCGGTGACCACCGAGACCACCAGTCCGGCGAGCACCCCGCCGACCGCGCCGAACCGCGTGCCGGCGGCCGCGGGCGGGACCGCCGCCCACACCGTCGTGATGAGCGGGATGTTGGCGTCGAACTGCGCGGGGGTCAGGATCCACGCCGACGTGAACATGACGGCGACGGTGAGCGCGAGATCGACGCCCACCAGCCACGGCCAGCGGCTCGACGGCCGCGCGTACAACACGCTGCTGACGATCGTCCACACCGTCATCGCGCCGAACGACGTCCACGCCAGCCACTTGTTCGCGTAGCCGTCGTAATGGACGACGAACGAGCCGAGCGCGAAGAGCAGCGTCGTCACGCGAAGCACGATCACCCCGCGCCACAGCGGAGTGGCCGGGTCCCGCGTGCCGAGCGCCGAGACGGCGCGCCAGAGCGGGGTCTCGGTCATGACTTGGCTTCGGACTCTTCCCCGGCATCGTTCGGTTGTGCCGCCTGATCCCGCAGGACGTCGATCTCGGCCGGATCGGGATCGTGTTCGTGGAGCAGCGACCGGATCCCCGCGTTGAGCACCGCGAGCAGCGGCACCGAGAGCAGCGCGCCGGCGATCCCGGCGGTGACGAGACCGGCGGTGATCGCGAGCACGACGGCGAGCGGGTGCAGCTTCACCGCGCGGCCGAGCAGGATCGGCTGCAGCACGTGGCTTTCCAGCTGCATGACGCCGATGACGATGGCCAGCACGATCAGCGCGCCGACGATGCCCTTCGTCACCAGCGCGATCAGCACCGCGACCGCGCCCGCGATCACGGCGCCGATGATCGGGATGAAGGCGCCGAGGAACACCAGCGTCGCCAGCGGGATCACCAGCGGGACGCCGACGATCGCCAGCCCGATGCCGATGCCGACCGCGTCGACCACGGCCACCGCCGCGGTCGCGCGCACGTAGCTGACCAGCGACGCGAAACCGCGCCGCCCGGCGACGTCGACCCGGTTCCGCACGCGGCCAGGCACACCGCGGACCAGGAACTTCCAGATCTGATCGCCGCCGGAGAGGAAGAAGATGAGGATGAACAGCGTCAGGATGAAACCGGTGACGATCTCGCCGACCGTGCCCGCGGTGGTGAGCGCGGTCGTGGTGATCGACGCCTGGTTGTTCTGCAGGAAGCTGATCGCCTGGTTGATGAACTCCTGGATCTGCTCCTGGCGAAGGTGCAGCGGCCCGTCGATGAGCCAGACCTTGATCTGGTTGAGGCTCTCCGTCAGCTGCTTCTGCAGTTCGGGCAGGCCGGAGGAGAACTGCGCGACGACGAACGTCAGCAGCCCGCCGAGGACGGCGAGCCCGGCGATCAGCACTATCCCGGCCGCGAGCCCGCGAGGGAATCTCAGCGTCGTCAGCTTGGAGACCGCCGGCGCGAGCAGCGCGGCGAGCAGCAGCGCGATCGACAACGGGATCACGACGACCGACAGATAGCCGATCAGGAACACGATGACGTAGAGCGCGGCGATCACCACGATGAAACGCCACGACAACGCCGCGCCGATCCGCAGCCCGCGGGGCACCAGGTTGGTCACGTCTTCGGTGGACTCGGAGAGGAACGGATTCGCCGGGTCGAATTCCGGCTGTTTGCGCTGGGGCTCGCTCACGCGCCCACCGTATCGGTCCGAGGCGACGTTTCCCGGCCATTCCGGGCGACGCGCACGGGGCGAATTCGCCCGATGCGACGCTTGACACACCACCTGCGGATCAACTCTGGAGTAACCGGGCTCCGCCAGCCTTGATCACGCATCGTGATTTCGGGCTACACCGTGTGTTCTTCACACGATCGTGCCATCAAGGTGGTTCAAAGTCGCGCGGGCCTTCCGCACTTTGCTTACCTCGGTCCCGCAACCACGAACGGCATACCGACGCGACAGGAGACCGAGTGACGAACGCGGCGAAGAACGAGGGGCGGGGCGCGGCGCGCTTCGGCCGTCTCGCTTCGCGTGCGCTGTTCGTGCTCGGCGGCGCCGTCGCCGGTTCCGCCGTCGCGTGGGCCGCTTCGGGCGCTTCCGCTTCCGCGGACATCGCCCCGGTGGTCTCCACTCCCGAAACCAGCGTCACCCCGGTCACCGACGCCACCGCGGCCGGTTTGACCGACGTCTCCCATGGCGCGTCGAAGTTCGCGGGTGACGTCGCCGGTGCGATGTGCGGCGGCGGCCAGCAGGACGCCACCACGTGGTCGATGCCCACCGAGAACGAGTCCGCTTCCGCGAAGCACCACTGCGGCGACCTCCGCGCCGACCGGCACGAGGTCTCGACGCGCGTCAGCGACGCGGTCACCGACTTCGCGGACGACTCGGTGGTCACCCCGGTCAAGCGCACCCTCGGCGCCGTCGAGCACATCGTGCGCAAGCCCCAGGACACCCGCCAGGTGCTGGACGAGACCATCGCCCCGTCGCCGGACTTCGGCCGCAAGGTCTGGGATCTCCTCGACCCGAACGGACACGGCGACCTCGTCCCGGAGCTGCCGGTCGGCGAAACCCCGGTGAACCCCGAGTCACCGCTGGACACCGTCGGCGCCGGTGAGCAGATCACCGACTTCGCGCAGCTGGCGACGACCCAGTTCCCCGCTTCCCTCGAAACCGTCCTCCCGATGCCGGCCGTCGTGCAGCAGCACGGTGCCTTCGATCAGGTCGAGGACGCCCCGTCGCGTGACGGTCACCGCGGTGACTTCCCGCGTCCGCTCACCCCGGCGCCGCTTCCCGCCGCGCCTTCCTTCCCGACTGTCCCCGGCGGCGGCACCGCCCCCGGTGGTCACCTCGACGGCCTGACCCACGGCGTTCCCGCCTGGGTCGCCGCCGCCGTCGAGCGTTCCCTGACCGGCTACGCGCTGGCAGGCACGCGGTACATGCCGCTCACCCCGGGCTCGCAGCCCGGCGTCACTCCCGACTGAACACCTCCCTCCGCGGGGTAGCCGACGCGCCTCACGCCTCCCGATTCCGGGCTTGGCTTCGCGTCCGCTCCTGATCCCCCCGCGAAACGGCGGTGCGCTTTTGTGCGCCCGCGATCGCTCCACCCCCCTCTGGTGCCTGTTCGAAGGCACCTCCTCGAACCCGAAAGGGAACCCGAAATGAAGGAGAAAAACCCCATGCAATCCTGGGCAAAGCGCGGACTCCAGACCGCGTTGGTCACGGGTGGGTTGTTGATGCTGGGCACCGGCATCGCCTCGGCTGACGAACACGTCAACCCCGACACCCCGGCCTCGCCGCTCGACGCGAACGTCACCGTTCCCGTCCAGATCGACAACAACGCCGTTGGCACGCCCCTCGGCCAGGCCGACCTCCCCGGCTACGAGGGCGAGATCAGCACCAAGGCCGTCACCAAGCCCGTCTCGGACGCGCTGGACTCGGCTTCCTCGCCGGGCAGCGGCACGGACGGCATCGGCGGAGGGCTTCCGTCCCTCCCGTCCACCGGCGCCGTCCCCGCGCCGCTGGCCGCCAAGGACTCGGCCCGTCAGGTCAGCGGTGGGATGACCGAGGGTGGCTTCACCACCACGGACGACATCCTCAAGGGCAACAAGGTGGTCGGTGACGTCGTCGTCCCGATCCAGATCGTCGACAACGCCATCGGCGTGATCGGCGACGCCGAGGTCGAGGGTGGCACCCACGACCAGACCTGGTCGCACAACCAGGACGTCGAGACCACCGGTGAGGACTCCAGCCTCGCCGGGAACGTCGTGTCCCTCGACTGGGCGCTGCCCGTGCAGATCGCCGGCAACGGCGGCGGGCTCGCCGGCGGCACCGGCCGCGTGGTCGGCGGTTCCGCCAGCCAGAGCACCACCGAGACCGGCAACATCACCACCGACGGCGAGGGCTCCGCCCTGTCCGGCAACGTGGTGGCAGGCCAGTTCGCCACCCCGGTCCAGGTCACCGGCAACGCCGCGTCCTGGATCATCGGCAACGCCAACAGCTCCGGCTACGAGGCCGAGACCGAGGCCACCTCCGGCGGCTGGGTCGAGACCGACGGTGACGACTCCGCCCTCGGCGGCAACGTCGGCGCGGTGCCGATCGCCCTCCCGGTGAAGTTCAACGACAACGCGGCCGCCGCGTGGGGTTCGCTCGCGAACTCCAACAGCAGCTCGTCGGCGGACGCCACCGCCGGTGACACCACCCCCGGCTGGAGCGACGTCCCCAGCTACGTGCAGACCGAGGGCGAGAACTCGGCCGTCGGTGGTAACGCGATCGTGCCGCAGACCGCGGACGTCGCGAACGTCGGCGGCGTGGCCGCCAGCTGGATCGGCCTCGCGAACACCGGCACGGAGGGCGGGACCAGCCAGTCCAGCACCGTCGACGCCGGTGGCTTCGTCAGCACCGAGGGCGAAGGCTCCGCCGGTGGCGGCAACATCGTCGACCCGGCCGTGGCCGCTCCCGTCGAGGTGACCTGCGTCGCGGGCACCTACATCGGCGGCGCCAACGTCGCCTCGTGCGAGAACACCGTCGACGCGAACGCCGGCAACGGCAGCCACACCACGGGTGACGACTCCACCCTGGCGGGCAACATCGTCAACACCCAGGCCGCGCTGGCCCCCGAGGTGTTCGGCGTCGCCGGCTCGCACATCGGACAGGCGACCGCCGAGGCGTCCGAGACGAAGACCGTGACCGCGGGTGCGTACGACGGCACCACCGGCAACGACTCGTCCGGCTCTGGCAACATCATCCAGGTCCCGGCCGCCGTTCCGGCCGAGATCTTCGGCGTCGGTGGCTCGTTCATCGGGCAGAGCACCGCCTCGGCCGAGGAGACCAAGGTCGTCTCCGGTGGCGGCGGCGGGAACACCGCCGACGACAACGGCTTCCTCAGCTCCAACCTGGGCACCGTGCCGGTTTCGCTGCCGGTGCAGGCGTTCGGGATCGGTGGCGCGTTCATCGGGCAGGGCCACGGTGCCGCCGACGGTGACACCACCTCCAACGCGGGCGGCGACGTCCACGCGACCGGTGACGGTGGCGCGGGCTCGGGCAACCTGGTCTACGGCCCGGTCTCCCTGCCGGTCCAGGCGCACAACTTCGGCGCCGTGCTCGGCGGTATCGCTTCGGGCACCGGCTCGAACCTGACCGACTCCAACGCGGGTGGCGACGCCACCGCCACCGGTGAGAACGGCGCGCTGGCGGGCAACATCGTCCAGTCGCCGATCGGTGGCGCCGTCCCGATCACGGGTCACGGCGTGGCCGGTGCGGGTATCGCCGAGGGCACCAGCGTCAACGACGTCGTGTCGTCCGCCGGTGGCGACGCCACCACCAACGGTGACAACGGCGCGGTCGCGGGCAACATCGTCGGCCCGCAGCTCCTGCCGCTGGTGCCGTTCGCGCACGACGCGGTTTCGGTCGCGGGTATCGGCACCGCTCAGGGCACCGACACCATCGACGCTGCTTCGGGCGGGGACGTCGAGACCTCGGGCCTCGACGGATCGCTCTCGGGCAACATCCTCGACCTGCCGACCGCCGTCGACACCAAGCTGTTCGGCAACGCGATCGCCGCGCTCGGTGGCGTTTCGAAGACCACGTCGGACAACGTCACCCTCGGCCAGGTCGGCGGCGACAGCGTCACGGACGGCAGCGGAGAGGCCCTTTCCGGGTTCAACTTCCACCACCCGTTCATCTTCGTGATCCCGCTGGACAGCCACGAGATCCCGGTGCTGGCCATCGCGGAGTCGACCACCACGGACCTGACCGAGATCAACGGCGAGGACCACAGCCGCGCCTTCACCGACGCGGTCGGTTCGGAGATGCCGATCGACGCGCTGCCGACGCTGCCCTTCGGTGCGGCGGCTCTGCCCGCGGCTCCCGCGGTTCCGTCGCTGAACGGTGCCGGCACCCTGCCGACCACCCCGGCGATCGGTGGCGCCCGCGCCGACGGTCCCCAGGTGGCCACCCTGCCCGTGCAGGTGGCCGGCCTGACCGCGCTGAAGCAGCTGCAGACCGTCCCGGCGACGCTGCCGAAGTCGGAACTGCCCGAGCTGCCCGGCACCCCCGGCCTGCCCGGTCTCCCGGCTCTGCCGAAGACCCCGGGTCTGCCCGGTGACGCCGCTCGTGCGGACGCGCCCAAGGTCGCCCAGCTGCCGACCCTCCCGGCGCTGACCAACGGCCTGCCCACCACGGGCAAGCTGCCGGTGCAGCTCCCGGCCGCCGGCAACCTGCCCACCGCGGGCGCGCTGCCGACCGCGGGCGCGCTGCCGGTGCAGCTGCCCACGACGGGCACCCTGCCCGCCGTGAACAGCACCCCGGCGATGCCGACCGCGCAGGTCCCGGCTCTGGCCGGCGTCGACTCGTCGCCGCTGAGCATGTTCCAGCGTTTCATCGGCACCCTGACCGGCAAGAAGTTCCACACCATGTGAACCTGCCAGTCGGCTAACGCCACTGAATGAACCGAAGCGGGCCCGGGAGACACTCCCGGGCCCGCTTCCTTTTTTGTGTTATGCCCCCGATCACGCGAGTTCGCCGCGCTAGTCGGATCCCGGGGTGAACAGCGCGTCCTGTGCCGCGCCCATCGCCGTCAGCACCGCACCTTCCAGCACCGCGCTCCCGCCGACGGTGCCCGCCCGGACCTCGGTCCGCAGCGGCGAGATCTCCGAGAGCCGACGGCTCACCCTGGCCGCCAGCGCTTCACCGCCGGCGCGCCCGATCTCCCCGCCCAGCACGAGAAAGCCCGGGTCCAGGACCGCGGTGACCGCGGCGGCGCCGATCGCGATCCGCTCCGCGACGACCTCCAGGAACGCCTCGGCGTTCGCGTCGATCGCGTATCCGACAGCCGCTTCGGCCGCTTCGGCGTTGTCGGCCGGCCAAGCCGGGATGCCGTGCGCGCGGGCGAGTTCGCAGATCGCGGCGCTGCCCGCCAAAGTGTGGAAGCCGCCGTCGCAGTCGGTCGCCGTCGGCAGCCGTCCGGGGCCCAGCATCGGCAGGAACCCGATCTCCCCCGCGCCGCCCGACGCGCCCCGCCGCAGCGAACCGTCGAGGACGACGGCCGCGCCGACTCCGAAACCCAGCCACAGCAGGACGAACGTGTCCCGGTCGCGGGCGGCGCCGAGCCGCTGTTCGGCGGCGGCCGCGAGGTTGACCTCGTTTTCCAGCAGCACCGGGACACCGAGCCGTCGCCTGAGTTCGTCGACGAGTTTCCCGTGCCACGCGGGCAATCCCCCGGCGTGCCGCAGGCCGCCGGTCGCCGGGTCGACGAGCCCAGGAGCGCCGACGGCGATCGTGTGCAGCTCGGTCGCGCCCGCCGCCGCGGTGGTGTTCTCCAGCAGCGCGATCGCCCGCTCGACGGCCACGTCGGTGTCGACGTCCAGGTCGAACGGCAGCGAGGCCTCCGCTCGGGTCCGGCCGAGCAGGTCCGCGACCGAGACGGCCACGCCGTGGGTGCGAACGTCGAGGCCGGCGAGGTACGCGCGTTCGGCGACGATGCCGTACAACTTCGCGTTCGGGCCGCGGCGTTCCGCGCCCGCCTCGCCGACGACCTCGATCAGCCCGGCGTCCTGCAGGCGTTCGACGAGGTCCGCCACCGTCGGCCGCGACAGCCCGGTCAACGTCTTGAGCTGGGCGGCCGTCAGTGAGCCTTCGCGGTGAAGCAGGTCGAGGGCGAGGCGGTCGTTGATGGCACGCGCCGTGCTCGGGGAGGCGGACGGCATCCGGATGACACTCACCGGCAGATCCTCCCAGAATTAATTATCAGGTTCCCTTCCTGATAGTTTACGCTGACGCCCGTCGAGTCGTCTCATGGACCTTGGGGGCCCAGTGACCAACACAGTGGAAACCGTCGGCGGGCCGACGCGGCGGGTGCGGCAGGCGCGGATCGCCATCGCCGCCGTCTTCGCCGTGCACGGCGCGGTGACCGGCAGTTTCGCCACCCGGATCCCGTGGATCCAGGAGCACGCGGGGATCAGCGCGGGCCAGCTCGGTCTCGCGCTCGCCTTCCCCGCCATCGGCGCCTCGCTCACCATGCCGCTCGCCGCGCGGATCGGGCACCGGCTCGGGGGCAGGCTGGGGCTCCGGCTGCTGCTCGCGTACTGGACGCTGGCGCTGATCCTCCCGTCACTGGCGGGAAACCTCTTCACGCTGTGCCTCGCGCTGTTCGTCATGGGCACCGCGGCCGGCACGTCGGACGTGCTGATGAACGCCCTCGGCGTCGACGTCGAGGAGAAGATGGGCAAGTCGGTCATGTCGGGGCTGCACGGCATGTGGACCACGGGCGCGCTCGTCGGCTCCGCCGCGGGCACGCTCGCCGCGCACGCCGGGATGGACGCCCGGCTCCACTTCGCGATCGCGTCGGCCGTGCTCACCGTCGCCGGCGCGCTGATCTGCCAGGGCGTCTTCGACGTCCGCAGCGCACCGGACGAGCACCCGCCGCCGAGGTTCGCGCTGCCGCCGAAGTCGGCTGTGATCATCGGTGCGGTCGCGTTCTGCGCAGTCTTCGCCGAAGGGGCGAGCCTTGACTGGTCCGCCGTCTACCTGCGTGACGTCCTCGGCACCTCGCCGGGGATCGCGGCGGCGTCGACCACCGCGTTCACCTGCACGATGGCGATCGCCCGCCTCTCCGGCGACGCGCTGGTGCGGCGCTTCGGCTCGGTCAGCACCGTCCGCGCGGGTGGTGCCTTCGCGACCGCGGGCGGGCTGCTGGTCGTCTTCGCCGCCCATCCGGTGATGGCGATGGCCGGTTTCGCGCTGATCGGGCTCGGCGTCTCCGTCGTCGTGCCACTCGCCTTCGCGGCGGCAGGACGCAGCGGGCCGACGCCGAGCCAGTCGATCGCGGGCGTCGCGACCATCACCTATTCGTCGGGTCTCGTGGCGCCGTCGCTGATCGGCGGGATCGCCGACCTGACGTCGCTGACCGTGTCGTTCGCGGTGGTCACGGTGCTGGCGCTCGGTCTGGTGGCCGGCGCCGGCGTCCTTCGATCCCGTTAGCCGAATTGGAGGGAACGCTTGGCGAGACCGTGCCAGTAGCCGTCGATGACGGTCTCGCCTTTCCCCTCCGAAGAGCTTGCGCCGAGCGAAACGAACAGTGGTGCGAAGTGTTCGATCCTGGGGTGCGCGATGGCCGCGGCGGGTGCCTTGTGCTGGAAGTCCAGCAGTGCGTCGAGGTCGCCCTGGCGCAGGGTTTCCGCACCCCAGTGGTCGAATTCGCTCGACCACGACGGTGGCGTCCCGTCGGTGCCGTCGGTCTGGCTCATCGCGCTCAGGTTGTGGGTGAAGAAGCCGCTGCCGATGATCAGCACGCCTTCGTCGCGCAGCGGCGCGAGCTTCCGGCCGAGGTCGAACAGCTCTCGCGGGTCCAGCGACGGCATGGACACCTGCAGCACCGGGATGTCGGCGTCCGGGTACATCTCCACGAGCGGGACGTACGCGCCATGGTCGAGGCCGCGATCGGGCGCGTCGTGCACCGGCGTCTGGGACGAGCGCAGGAGTTTCCGCACCTTGTCCGCCAGCTCGGGAGCGCCGGGCGCGGCGTAGTCCACCTGGTAGTAGCGATCCGGGAAACCCCAGAAGTCGTAGACCAGCGGCACCGTGGTGGTGGTGCCGAGGGTCAGCGGTGCCTCTTCCCAGTGCGCCGAGACGACGAGGATCGCCTTCGGCTTCTCGAGGTCCGCGGACCAGCCGGCGAGCTGGCGGGTCCAGGTGGCGTCGTCGGCGAGCGGCGGCGCGCCGTGGCTGAGATAGAGCACCGGCGTCATGTCAGCTCCAGGTGTTTGAACTTTCAACTACCAGGATAGACGACGTCGCCCCGCTTCGCCTTATTCCCGCGCGAGGTTGGCCGCCATCCGCTCGAGCACGGTGACCGTTGTCCGGTAGTCGTCGTCGCTGATGCCCTCCGTCACGCGCGAACGGAACGCGTCGACCGTGGCTTTCAGCCGGAGCTGTGCCGCCCGGCCGGCTTCGGTCAGGCCGCCCTCGTCGATCCAGCCGCGAACGCGCAGGTCGGAGATGGTTTTCTGAAGGTCTCCAAACGGCTTCAGTGCTTCGCTGTCGGCGGTGTTCAGGACCTGCCAGTGACGGCGGGTCAGTCCTTCGTCGTCGAGGATCCGCTCAAAGGAGGATTCGAGCGCCTGATGAAGGTGGGCGAACCAGAATCCGATGGGTTTCATGGATACTCCCTCAGGTAGACGACAACTACATGTAAAAATACATGCACTTGATGGGGATGGGTAATGACGGACGCCGTGGCCGACGTGGAACGCGCGATGATCGCCATCCGGCGGAGCCAGGCGAGGCGATCGCTGTCGAAACTCGCCCGCGACCGCGCCGAAACGATGCCGGACCAAGCGATCCAGGGGCTTCTCGACGCCGTCGAGGCGGCCGAGGAGAGCGGCGAACCCGGGACCGTCACCAGCCTCGCGGCGGCGCTGACCATCGACCAGCCGCGGGCCAGCCGCCTCGTCGCCCGCGCCGTCGAGGACGGTTTCCTCCGGCGCGAAGCCGATCAGCGCGACGGCCGCCGCGCCGTCCTCGTGCTCACCGAGACCGGCCGCGCCGAAGTGACGCGTATGCACGAATTCCGCCGCTCGGTGTTCGCCGAGGCGATGGCGGACTGGACGGACGACGACCGCCGCGAGTTCGCGCGGCTGCTGACCGCGTTCGTCCGGAACTACGGGGCACTCGGCGTGAAGTAGTTGACCAGGTTGCCGTCGGGGTCGCGGAACAGCAGCGACCGGTTCCCCCACGGCATCGTGGTCGGCTCCTGCACGATTTCGGCCAGGTCGGCCAGCCGCTCGTACTCCCGGTCGACGTCCTCGACGCGGAACTCGAGGATCGCGGTGCGGTTCGACTCGGGCACCGCGGCGCCCGCGCCGAACAGCCTCATCGTCTCGGCGCTGCCGATCGCCAAGGTGCACGACGGGCCGACGAGTTCGGCGAACTGCTCGGAACGCCATCGCGCGGCGAGGCCGGTCGCCTTCTCGTAGAACCCGGCGAGGCGGGCGACATCATGGGTGATCACGCGGACGGAAACGAACTGCACGGTGGATCCTTTCGGTGCCGGAAAGCGGGACACCGGCCACGCTAGGAGCAATACCGGGCAGGATCCGCCCGGTATTCTCGGCGCTGTGACCAGGCCCATCGCCCGTGTGCTCGCGCTGCTGGAGATCCTCCAGACCGGCGGCACGCGCACCGTCGCCGAGCTCGCGGAGCGGCTCGATGTGGACGAACGCACCGTCCGCCGCTATGCCGAACACCTCGTGGACCTGGACATCCCGGTCCGCTCGGTACGCGGCCGGTACGGCGGCTACCGGCTGGCCCCCGGCTACCGCATGCCGCCGCTGATGCTCACCGACGAGGAGGCGCTGGCCGTCCTGCTCGGCCTGGTCGCGGGGCGGCGTGCCGGGCTGATCACCACGTCGGTCGCGGCCGTCGAGAGCGCGGTCGCGAAGGTCCGCCGGGTGCTTCCCGAACCATTGGGCCGACGGCTGGACGCGCTGCTGGAGACCGCCGACTTCACCGCACCGGCCAGGAAAGCCCTCTCGGCCGAGGCCGAGGTGCTGCTCACCGTCGCGGAGGCGGCGCGGGACCGGCATCCGGTCGGGCTCGCGTATCTCGCCGGGCACGGCGGTGCCAGCGAACGCGTCGTCCATCCGTATGGCGTCGTGGCGCATTCCGGACGCTGGTACCTGACGGGCTTCGACTCGGCCAGCGGCGAGGTGCGCACCTTCCGCGTCGACCGGATCAAGTCGGCGGAGCCGCGGCCCGGGACCTTCGAGGCCCCCACCGACTTCGAACCGGCCGAGCGAGTGCTGACCGCGTTGGCCGAGACGCCGTACCGGCACGACGTCTCCGTGCGGATCCAGGCGCGGACCGAGGAAATCCGCGCCGTCTTACCGCCGTCAGTGGCGACCCTGGAAGCGGACGGCGACTGGGTCCGCACCCGGATCCGGGCCGAACGGCTCGACTGGATCCCCTCGCGGCTCGCCGCGCTCGACCGGCCGTTCGTCATCGAACGGCCGGCCGAGCTTCGCGACCTGGTCGGCGCGCTGGCGGCCCGGCTGGCCGAGCGGGCGCGCTGACCGCTCACTTGCCGCAGAACACCGTCCGGACGAGCTTGTCCAGTGCCGCCGGGTACGACGGCAGCGGGTCCTTCGCGGAATCGCCCGAGGTGATCGACGCGGTCAGCGTCTTGCTGCCGTCGGGCGAGCTGTACATCATCGATCCGTAGCCGTTGACGCCGCCGTTGTGGTTGAGGACGATGCCGCAGCCCGGACCCAGGTCCTGCGTGAACTGCCCGAGACCGTAGAAGCCGTAAAGGCTTTCGCTGCCGGGGTGCGTCTCGCGCATTTCGGCCATCAGCCAGGCAGGGAGCAGCTTTCCGCTCTGCAGCGCGGAAAAGTACGTCTGGAGGTCCTTGGTCGTCGAGATCATGTCGCCGGCGCTGGAGATCCAGGACGGGTTCTGGTGGGTGACGTCGATCGTCTTCCACTGCCCTGCGTCCTCATAGCGGTAGTACGCGTGGGCGTACGGCTTGGGCATTCCGGCCCACGCGCCCGGCGACAAAGTGTCGCGCAGCTTGAGCGGCCGCAGGATCCGCCGGTCCAGCTCCTCGGCGAAGGGACGTCCGGTGAGCTTCTCGACCAGCAGCCTGGCCACGACGTAGTTGGTGTTGGAGTAGCTCCAGCCACCGCCCGGCTCGAAGACCGGCGGCTTGGACACTGCCAGCCGGACCAGCTCCTCCGGCTGGTAGGTGTGGAATCGCTTGTCCACCCATTCCTTGCCCGCCCACGGGATTCCCGGCGTGACCGTGCCGTCCGGGTGGTACTGGCCGGTGTGGTTGAACAGGCCGCTGGTGTGCTGCAGCAGCATTCGCACGGTGATCCGCGAGTCCAGCCCGAGGCCGGGAAGGAAACCGGCGACCGGGGTGTCGAGCCCGATCCGGCCCTCGGCCACGAGCTGCAGCACCAGGGTCGCGGTGAAGTTCTTCGACGTGCTGCCGACGCGGAAGTGGCCGTTGGTCGGCGGCTTCGCGGTGCTGCCCAGCTCGCGAATCCCGGCGCTGCCGGTCCATTCGCCTCGCTCGTCGCGGACGCGCAGCTGCATCCCGCCGAACCCGGCGTCGACGAATTCCTGGGCGACCTGACGCAGTTCCGGGCGGTCCTGCCCGGCGGAGGCGGTCGGCACGGCGACGCCCGTCAGCAGTGCGGCGGCCAGCGCGGTGAGGCCGATGCGGCGGAAGGTCTTCAGTGTCTTGGTCATGGCGATGACGTTCCCGGACCGCGCTGACACGGGACGGTCACGGCGCTGACACGCGGGCTCCGATGCCGTCGAGGAGGAAGTCGAGGCCGACGCGGAAGGTCTCGTCGGCGTCCAGGTGGACCGCGTCGCGCACCACCGTGGCCAGCGCGGGGAGCTTGCCGGTGGCGAAGGTCCGGGTCAGATAGGGGCCGAGCGTGGCCTGCCATTTCTTCTCGTCCATGCCGGTGGCCCGTTCCGCCCGGCGCTCGGCGATCTCCCGGCGCACCGCGCCGATCGTGTAGGCGTTGACCGCCGAGACCACCGGCATCGCGGAGTCGATGCCGACGTCGCCCAGCGCCGCCATCACGGCCTCCGAGGTGGCCAGCGCGTGCGGGCCGAGCTGGGGCCTGCCGCCGAGCAGGTCGGCGAGCCATTCGTGTCGGTGGACCGCGTGCCGCATGGAGCCGGCGAGTGATCGAAGCACTTCCCGCCAGCCTTCCCCGGTGGGCCGGATCTCGGCGTGGACGGCGTCGACCATCAGGTCGAGCAGCTCTTCCTTGTTCTCGATGTAGCCGTACAGCCGCATCGGCCCGGCGTCCAGCGCGGTGGCGATCTTGCGCAGCGACACCGCGTCCAGGCCGTCCGCGTCGGCCAGCCGGATCGCCGCCCGCACGATCAGCTCCCGGCTCAGCGGGGCCAGCGCCGGACGACTCGGCGGCTCCGGCCGCTCCCACACCACCATGCGGTGACAATACACCGCATCGCTCGATACAGTGTATTGATCAATACGGTGTATCGAAGGAGTGGGATCATGACCATCGCCATCGTCGGAGCGGGTCTCGGCGGCCTGGCCCTCGCCCGCGTTCTGCACGTCAACGGCATCGACGCCGTCGTGTACGAACGTGAATCGTCGCGCGACGCCCGCGGCCAAGGCGGCATGCTCGACATCCACGCCGACACCGGCCAGCGGGCGCTGCGCGAAGCGGGTCTGTTCGACCGGTTCTCCGCGATCGCCCGCAATGAGGGCCAGGACATGCGGCTCCTCCAGCCGGACGGCACCCTGTTGCTGCAGGAGGACACGCCCGACGACGCGCCGTTCGAGCGGCCAGAGGTCGACCGGGCCGACCTGCGTGACCTGCTGCTGGACTCCCTCCCCGAACACACGGTGCGCTGGGGGCACGCCTTGGACTCCGCCGGAGACGGCGTGCTGCGCTTCACCGATGGGCGCACCGCGACGTACGACCTGCTGGTCGGTGCCGACGGCGCGAATTCCCGGGTCCGTCCACTGCTCACCGACGCCCGCCCGGCGCATCTCGGCCACAACCTCGTCGAGCTCCGCATTCCCGACATCGACCGCACCCACCCGGACCTCGCCGCGATGGTCGGACGCGGCACCTACTGGGCGCTCGGCGACGGCAAGTCCCTGGCGGCTCAGCGCAACGGCGACGGCACCGTGCGCGTCGGCCTCACCTTCTACGGCACCGGCGAGGACTGGTTCGCCACCGCCGGGATGCCGCTCGACGATCCGGCGGCCGCCCGGGCGTGGCTGATCGGGGAACTCGACGGCTGGGACGCCCGGTTCACCGCGCTGATCGCGGCCTGTGACGACGCGGTGGTGCCACGGTCGATCGCGGCCCTCCCGGTCGGTCTGACCTGGCGGTCGGCGCCGGACGTCACCCTGGTCGGCGACGCCGCGCACCTGATGCCGCCGGTCGGGGAAGGCGTCAACATGGCCCTGCTCGACGGCGCCCTGCTCGGCCTCGCGCTGGCCGCGCACCCGGGCGACTTCTCCGCCGCCGTCGAAGACTACGAACGCGAGATGTTCGACCGCGCCGACGCCGCCGCCCGGATGTCCGCGCGGGTCCACGAGCTCCTGACCGCACCGGAAGCTGCCCGGAAATTGCTCGCGTTCTTCCAACCTGACTGAGGCCGAGGTGCTATGAACGGAAAACCATTTCGTTCATAGTCGAAAAGGAGCAGGGTTGCCGACCCCGTTCAGCGCCGAGGACCGCGCCCGGATCACCGAACGGCTCCTGGCCGCCGGACGGGACCTCTTCGTCGCACAGGGCCTGCGCAAGACCTCCTTGGACGACCTCGTCGGCCCCGCCGGGATCGCCAAGAGCAGCTTCTACGCCTTTTTCGACTCCAAGGAGGCGTTGTACCTGGAGCTGATGCTGCGGCAGGCTCCGCTACTGCACGAACGGCTGGCCGCGGTCGCGGACGAGGCCGACAGCGCGCGTGCCGTCCTCGGCGGTTTCCTCCGCGCCGCCGTGCGGATCATCGAGGAGAACCCGCTCTACCGCAGGCTGATCACCCATCCCGAGGAGATGCGGGCGGTGGCCCGGCGGATCGGCCCCGGCGAGCCGGCCAGGGCGGAACAGGTGCTCCCGCTGTCCGGATTCCTGGCGGCGGCCAGAGCGAAGGGGCGGCTCGTCGACACCGACGACGACGAGCTGATCGGCGTGCTCCGGGCCGTGCTGGTCCTGACCCTGCATCGGCAGGACATCGGCGAGCAGCGCTATCCCGCCGCGCTCGACCGGCTGATCGACATCGTCGCGGCGGGACTGACCAAGGAGTGACCATGCGCGAAGGTGTACTGGCAGGTGGCGCCCCGTACCTCGAGTTCGGGACGGGAAGCCCGCTCGTCGTCTTCCGGACGGTGCTGCCGGACTCGGCCAACCCCACCGGGTTCGCCCGCTGGACGGAGGTGCGGTCCCTCAAACCGCTGGCCGAACGGTTCACCGTGCTGACGGTCGGCAGGCGGCCGGGGCTCCGGCCCGGCGTCACCATGGCCGACCTCGCCGCCCACCACGCGGAGGAGTTGCGGCAGCGGTTCGACCACCCGGTGGACGTGCTCGGCATCTCCACGGCCGGTTGCCTCGCGCTGCAGTTCGCCGTCGACCATCCCGGCCTGGTGCGACGGCTGGTGGTCGGCGCCGCGGGCACCCGGCTGGGCGAGGAGGGCCGCCGCGTCCAGCGCCGGTACGCGGACCTGCTGGCCGCCGGGCGGCACCGGGCCGCGGCCATGGCGCTGGCGCCCACCGTCGCGGGTTCCCTGCCCGGACGGGCTTTGCTGGCCGGGCTGCTGGCGATGGCCTCCGGTCGCCCGGCGGATCCGGACGGCATGGTGGCCATGCTGCGCGCCGAGGACGCGTTCGACATCGAAGACCGACTGGGCGAGATCACCGCGCCCACCTTGGTGATCGCCGGTTCGGAGGACGCCCTTTACCCGCTCGAACTCGCCGAGCGAGTCGCCGACAAGACCCGCCGCGGTGATCTCAAGGTCTATCCGGGACGACGGCACCACACCGTGATGAGCGATCGCCGCTTCACCAAGGACGTCTTCGAATTCCTTCTCTGACCTGAGGCGCTATCGCCTAGCCTTTGAGGCGAACCTGCCCTAGGCGCGCCTACCCGGTAAGGGCGCGTCCGTAGCCGGAGGGGGAGGCTGCCCGTTCGAGCCGGGCCAGGTCCGAAGGGTCCCTGCGTTCGCGTAGGGGCCCTTGTCTTTCGCCGCTAGTCGTGGGACAGGTCGACGAAACGGCTGTAGTGCAGCTGGTGCGCGACGGTGATCGTCGCCGTCGGCCCGGCACGGTGCTTCGCGATGATCAGGTCCGCCTCGCCGGCGCGCGGGTCGTCCCGCTCCCAGGCGTCGGGGCGGTTGACCAGGATGACGAGGTCCGCGTCCTGCTCCAGCGAGCCGGACTCACGAAGGTCGGACAGCATCGGGCGTTTGTCCGTCCGCTGTTCGGGACCACGGTTCAGCTGGCTGATCGCGATCACCGGGACCTCGATCTCCTTGGCCAGCAGCTTCATCTGCCGCGAGAACTCCGAGACCTCCTGCTGCCGTGACTCGACGCGCTTGCCCGAGGTCATCAGCTGGAGATAGTCGAGGACGACGAGTTTGAGGTCGTTGCGCTGTTTGAGCCGCCGGGCCTTCGCGCGGATCTCCATCATCGTCATGTTCGGCGAGTCGTCGACGAACAGCGGCGCCTCGGAGACCTCGCTCATCCGGCGCGCGAGCCGCGTCCAGTCGTCGTCGGACATCTTGCCACCGCGCATATCCGCCAGGCGGATCCGCGCCTCGGCCGAGAGCATGCGCATGACGATCTCGGTCCTGCTCATTTCCAGCGAGAAGATCACGCTGGTCAGACCGTGTTTGATGGACGCCGAACGGGCGAAATCCAGTCCTAGGGTTGATTTGCCGACACCGGGCCGCGCCGCGACGATGATCATCTGGCCGGGGTGCAGGCCGTTGGTCAGATCGTCGAAGTCCGCGAACCCGGTCGGGATGCCCTGCGACTGCCCGCCGCGCGACGCGATCGCGTCGATCTCGTCCATGGTCGGCTGGAGCAGCTCTTCCAGCGCGACGTAGTCCTCGCTGGTGCGCCGCTCGGTGACGTCGTAGATCGCGGCCTGCGCGCGGTCGACGACCTCGTCGATGTTCGCGCCGTCGGCCGCGGCCGCGCCGTAGCCGTACTGCACGATCCGCGTGCCCGCCTCGACCAGGCGCCGCAGCACCGCCTTCTCGGAGACGATCTCGGCGTAGTACCCGGCGTTCGCCGCCGTCGGCACCGTCGCGATCAGGGTGTGCAGATACGGGGCACCGCCGACGCGGCCCAGCTCGCCTCGACGCTCCAGTTCGGCGGAGACGGTGATCGGGTCGGCCGGTTCGCCGCGACCGTAGAGATCGAGGATGACGTCGTAGATCGCCTGGTGCGCGGGGCGGTAGAAATCGTCGGGACCGAGGGCTTCGATGACGTCGGCGACGGCGTCCTTCGACAGCAGCATGCCGCCGAGCACGGACTGCTCGGCCGCGATGTCCTGCGGAGGCTGGCGGTCGTACTCGCCGCCACGCGGACCGGGGTCGCCGGGACCCGGGTCTGACTCCGCGTACATCGGATTGCGGTCGTCGGTCAGCGCCACCGCTGCTGCCACCTCCTCAAGACATCGAACACGCGTTCGATTATGCCAGAATTTCCCCGGTCGGTCCGTCCGCGCTCGCCTGCCCCTCCCGCGGCGTCCGGCGCTCCCCTGTGCTCCCCTTCTCGGCCGGACGACCACCACGGTGTGTACCGGCCCGGCGGGCACGGTAGGCCCCCCGAAAGGACGAGCGCAATTTCGCCTGGGGACCGCCCTGTGGATAACCTGGGGATGACTGGGGGCAACCCTTCACAGGTGGCCCGAAGCCTGTGTACAACTTGTGGGCAACGGTGGGATGGTCTGACAAAAGCGCTGGTCAGGGCCTGTGGAGACACTGTGGAGAACTTTATTCACCTCGCCACGGCGTGTCGGGCAAAACTCGTCGTTCGGCGTGTCGCACGCGGGCGCACAGGGGTGCCCTGTGGATGAATGCCACGGAGAGTAGAGGCGCCAGCCGCCCGGCTGAACGGCACGGAATTCAGGACGCGAACAACCTGCCCTGTGCGCTCCGTAGTCGTTCTCCGAGAATCTGCTGGTCGGCGGGTGTGAAGGCGATCCTCGGTTCGCCACTCCCCGGTACCTCTTCGGTCAGCCACCGGCCCTCGGACGTATCGATGTAGTTCACCGGGCGTTCGATCCGCTGCCGCGCGCCGCTCCGGCCACGGGCCGCGACGTAGAGGCTTCCACTCCCCAAACGGCGTAACGCGAGGATGCGGCGAAGCTCGTCGGCTTCCTGGCTGCCGGCGCTCTGCCGTCCGCTGCGAAGCACCTCGAAGCCTTCGTCCTGCGCAGTCGACGACGAGCGCGGCGCCTCGACCTGGCTCTTCGGGACGGCGACCGGCCGCCCGCGACCCGGCGCGAGTTTCGGGATCTGGTCGAGGAACTCGGTGAGCAGCTCTTCCGGCCGCACCGACGCGAGCGCGATGCCATCGTGCTCGCTGTGCCGGGCGAGGACGAAGCCCTCTCCGCCCGCGCTCCCCGCGAGCAGGGTGAAGCTCAGCGCCTTGCCCTCGAACCCGCCGTCGATCCAGCCGTAGTACTCCAGCGACGGCCTGGCGATCGCTTCGAGCGTCGCCTTGAACCCGGGGTGCAGCCCCCGCGCGCCGAAGAGGCCCTGGCTCGCCAGCTCCTCGTTGGTCCGCTCGTCCTCGGCTCGCTGCGCGTCCTCGTCGTACCAGGTCGGCGTTTCCGACAGGATCGTGTGCGGTTCGCCGCCGCGGCGGCGGATCAGCGTGATGAGGGTGCCGGTCGTGATCGTGACCTGCTTGTCCAGCACCGGAACTGCCCCCTAGTCGTTCTTCGTTCGTCCAGCCCGGAACAAGACAAGCCGGGCGCGCCCCAATCTTGGCACGCGCCCGGCCCGCTCGTGACGACTACTCGCCGATCACCGGCGGTGCGGTGAGTTCGTCGGTTCCGAAGATCTCGTTGGGGTCGTCGCCGACGAGGAATTTGGCGCTGCGCTCCTCGTCCTCGCCGCCCTTGCCCCTGGCGGCACCGGCTCCCATACCGCCCATGCCGCCCATCATCCCGCCGGCGCCACGGCCCGCTCCGGCACCGGAGCCGGCCGCGCCGCCACCCACGCCGGCGCCACCCATCGCGCCCGCGTTGCCGGGCAGGGCCGCGCCACTCCCGCCGCCGGGACCGAACCCGGGGCCGAAGCCGCCGTCCGGGCCGAAGCCGCCCGCACCAGGGATGTCGGTGCCGCCGAAGCCGGCACCGCCACCGCCTCCGCCGCCACCCGGGCCGAAACCGCCCGCACCGGGGATCTTCGGCGGGGTGTAGCCGGACGCGTTCGTCCCGTCGTCCCAGGACGGCGGCTTGTAGTTGCTGCCGGGGATGTTCGGGTTGTACTGGCCGCCGGGCAGGTTCGAGCCCGGCAGGTTGGACCCGGGAAGGTTCGAACCCGGCAGGTTGCTGCCCGGAAGGTTCGAGCCGGGCGTGCCGATACCCGGCATGTTCGAACCGGGGATGTTCGGCGTGCCCGAACCGGGGATGCTCGGCATCGAACCGGGCGGCGTCGAGATACCCGGCATGCCGTTGTTCCCGTTCCGGTCGCCCTGGCCGTTCCCGTTCCCGTTGCCGTCCTTGTCCTTGTCCTTGCCCTTGCCGCCGCCGTTGACGTCGACGTTCGTGTTCTGCCCCTCCATCTTGGAGTAGGTGGGCAGCTTCTTGCCGTTCTCGGAACTGGCCTTGAAGTACTCGTTGAACGCGTCGACGTTCGCTTGACCCTTTTCGTTGTAGTCCCGGATCGCGCGGTCGGTGTCGGTGGTCCACGGCGTGATGGAGTTGAGCAGGTTGTTCTTCGGCGGGTCCTTCGGGACCTGCTGCACCTTCGCCTTCACCGTGGTGAAAGCGGTGTTCTGCTCGCCGAGGTACTTGTCGGAGTCCACCAGCTTCTTGCCGGAGTCCTCCATCCACGCCCGCAGCGGATGCGCGCCGGACTGCTGCGCGGCTTCGGCGCTCTTGCCGGTCCAGGCGGCGTCCATCTCCTTCGACAGGCTGTCGATGGTGGTCAGCCGTTCCTGGTAACCGGCCTTGAGCCGGGTCGCCGCGGCCTGGCCCTCCTGGATCGACCCGGTGCCGGGACCGGTGACGATCTTCTCCCAGATGTGGTAGCAGTCGATCTTGCGATCGCCGCCCGACGCTTCGAAGTCGCCGGATTTCGTGGTCGCCAGGTTGTAGGCCGAGTACCCGGCGATGATCGGCAGCAGGAACACGCGTCAGCCCTCCTTCAACGTCTCGATCATCGCTTCCCCCACTTTGAGCGCGACGGGGCACGGATCGCTCGCGCCCGGTCCGTTGTCGTACTGCACGAGGATGTTCACGGCCAGCTGGTCGGTCACGCCGACGAAGAGGCCGCATTTGCCCTTGTTACGGGCGTCGAGCGACGCGGCGTACACCGCCGGATAGCCGGCGACCTCGGTCGGCTCGAAGTACTCGTTGTTGGCCTTCGTGTCGTAGACGTCGCTCAGGCCGTTCTTGTTCGCGAGCACCGGGCTGATGTCGATCTGGTTCAGCTTGTCGTCGGCGGCGAAGAGCGTGCAGCCCTGGCCGACGCTCGTGGTCCCGCGTTCACCTTCGCCGAGCCCGAGCTCGGATCGCTTCGCCGCGGAAAGCGCGGAACAGGCGTCGCTCTCGATCGACGAGGTCTTCAGGGGATTCGACACCTTGGGCGCGGAGCCGGACGAACCGCTCGACGCGCTCGGGGAACCGGCTCCGGTCGTGAAGGACGGCTCGGACGACGCCGTGCCGCTCTTGGTGCCCGAACAGCCGGCGACCAGCGCGCCCGCGGCCAGGAGGAGAACGAGGGAACGTCGCATCACACGGCCTTGTGCTTGTTGAGCGAAGCCTGCGTTTCGGCCTCGTTGGTGGTGATCTTCTGCTTCGCGGCGGTCAGCTGGTCGATGTAGTTCTTGACGTAGTCCTGCATCTTCTGGTTCTGCTCCAGGAACGCCTTGCCCGACGGGTTCGCCAGCTTCTCCCAGTCGCCGCTCGCGAACTCCTTGCCGGGCGCCTTGACGTTCGCCATCAGGTTCGCGTCGCGGTAGTCCTTCTTGAGCTCGGCCTGCAGATCCGTCCACTTCTTGATGATGCCGTCGATCTTGTCCTTGTCGAAGGTGAATCCGCCGCCACCCCCACCCGACGCAGCCGGTTTGTCGGGGTTGGCCGGCGCGGACACCGTGACCTTCTGCTGCCGGTTCTCCTCGGCGTTGCTGTCGTAAGCCATTGGTTCCAGATCCCCTTTTTGCGTCCCCGTGCCTCGACGTCGAGTCAATCCTAAGACGTGACCCGGCCTGATGGGGTTCCGCGTAAAGCAAAGGGCGGGACCTCTCCGCGCTGGAGACGTCCCGCCCTGTGCCGAAGCGGTGTTACTTGGCCTTGACCTCGAGCCGCACGTCGACGCGGACGTCGGGGTGCAGACGGGCGCCGACCGAGTGCTTGCCCACGGTCTTGATGTGGTCCTTCAGCTCGATGACGCGCTTGTCGAGCAGCGGGCCACCCGCGGCCTTGATCGCGTCCACGATCTCGGCGGTGGTGATCGAACCGAAGAGCTTCTTCGAGCCCTCGGCCGCCTTGCCGCTCAGCTGGATGGCGCCGAGGCCTTCCAGGGTCGCCTTGATCTCCTTGGCGTGGTCGAGGTCGCGGATGCGACGGCTCTCCTGCGCCCGCTTGATCGTGCGCACGTTCTTCTCCGCGCCCTTGGTGGCCACGATGGCGTAGCCGCGGGGGAGCAGGTAGTTGCGTGCGTAGCCGTCCTTGACCTCGACGATGTCGCCGGGCCCACCGAGGTTGGCGACGTCGGTGGTGAGAATGATCTTCGCCATTGACGTGCCTCCTTAGCGTGCGGTCGAGGTGTAGGGCAGCAGCGCCATTTCGCGGGAGTTCTTGACCGCGATGGCGATGTCACGCTGGTGCTGGCTGCAGTTGCCGGTCACGCGACGGGCACGGATCTTCCCGCGGTCGGAGATGTACTTCCGAAGCAGGTTGGTGTCCTTGTAGTCGATGTTCTCCGGGCGGCCCTTCTTCTCGGCCTTGCAGAACACGCAGACCTTCTTCTTGGGCTTGCGGATGGGTGGCTTGGCCACGGTATTTCTCCTGGATTTCTACGTAGTGGTTGTCTCGAGGCGTCTCGCGGAGCTTTCGCCCGCGGCGGAGCGCCTGATCAGAAGGGCGGCTCGTCGGAGAAGCCGCCGCCACCGCCGCCACCGGCGGGCGGGGCGGAACCCCACGGGTCGTCGGCGGGCGGGCCGGACTGGCCGCCACCGCCGCCACCACCGAAGCCGCCGCCTCCACCGCCACCGGTGCCACGGCTGACCTTGTTCACCTTGGCGGTGGCGTAACGCAGCGACGGGCCGATCTCATCGACCTCGAGCTCGACGACGGTGCGCTTCTCGCCTTCCTTGGTCTCGAAAGACCGCTGCTTGAGGCGCCCCTGCACGACGACACGCGCGCCACGCGTCAGCGACTCGGCGACGTTCTCGGCCGCCTGACGCCAGATGTTGCAGCGCAGGAACAGGGCCTCGCCGTCCTTCCACTCACCGGACTGACGGTCCAGCGTGCGCGGGGTGGACGCGACCGTGAAGTTCGCGACCGCCGCGCCGGAAGGGGTGAAGCGAAGCTCCGGGTCGGACGTGAGGTTGCCGATCACCGTGATGACGGTGTCTCCAGCCATCGGGAAAGTCCTTCGGCTCAGGCCTTGGCGGCGGCGGTCGCGGCGCGCTTGATCTCGCGGCGCATGACCTTGGTGCGGAGCACGGTCTCCTGCAGCGAGAGCTGACGGTCCAGCTCCTTGACCGCTTCCGAAGTCGAGTTCAGGTCGAGGAGCGCGTAGATGCCCTCGGCGTGCTTCTTGATCTCGTAGGACAGCCGGCGACGGCCCCAGACGTCGACCTTCTCGACGCTTCCGCCCGAATTGCGGATCACGTTGAGGAAGTTGTCCAGGGTCGGGGCCACCGTACGCTCGTCGAGCGTGGGGTCCAGGATGACCATTACCTCGTAATGGCGTGACACAACCACTCACCTCCTATGGGCTCGCGGCCACGGACTGTCCGTGGCAGGAGGGTTTGTCCAGGTAAGAGTACCTGGCGGTCAGGAGACGCGGCGCAGGACCCAGGTGCGGACCAGCGCGGCGGTCACGCCGGCGAGCACGAGCACCGCGAGCAGCATCGGCAGCTGGACGTCGCCGCCGGGCAGGCCGTCGGTCGCGAGCGCCTCGGCGTTGCCCGCGTTGCGGACGTCGGGTCCACCCTGTCCGGCCTGGCCGTCGGTGCCGTACTGCGGGGCACCCTCGCCCGGGAGCGGGCTGTTGGCCGGGTAGCGCACGCCCGGCGCCACCGCGACACCCGGCTGAGCGACCGGCAGGTTGCCGTAGTCGCGCGGCGGGGCGTAGCCGGTGCCGTTGCTGCCGCCGGGGAGCAGGTTCGTGTTCGACGGAGCGCCGTGGGTGCCGCCGCCGGTGCCGCCCTGCTGCGGGGCGGTGGTGCCCGGGGTCGGCAGGGCCGGGGCGACGTAGTTCGTCGCGACCGTCGTCAGGCCACAGCTGCCGGCGACCTTGTGTTCGATGGAGTTCAGCGTCTTTTCGGGGTTGAGCCCGAGGCCCCAGGACTTGGTGTCCTTGACCGCCTGGCGCACGGCCGCGCCGATCGTCTTGCCGTCGATCGAACCGCCCGCGGCGTTCGGGACCGTGCCGAGGTCGATCTTGTTGACCTTGGCGATGTCGTTCGCGGCGACGTCGTAGAGGGCCAGCGTGCCCGCTTCCCGCGCGCCCGCCCGCACCAGTTCCTTGACCGAGGTGCCGGTGATCGCGACGGTGTCGCCCATCCCGCCGTTCACGGTGCCGCTGCACGCGCTCGCCAGCGTGGTGCCCGCGGCCGACGCGGTGCCCGCCGTCAGGAGCGCGCCACCGGTGACCATGGTCGCGAGTGCGGTGACGGTGAGCGCCTTGCGGGTGGTCTGCCAGATGGTGGTCTTCCGCACGGGCGCGATCCTCCGGGTCGGTGGGGGCGTGTGGCAGTGCATGAGGAATCACTGCAACGGGGATAACGAGGGAGTGACCCGAAAGATACTAGGCGGTAGGACTAACTTGTAGCGGCCATTCGGCGGAGGACCCAGGTGCGGACTAGGCCCGCGCTGACTCCGGAGAGTGCCAAAACGGCGATCAGCAGCGGCAGTTTCCCGTCCTGGGTGAATCCGTCGCTCACGTTCGGTAGCGCCTCGGCCTGTCCCGCTGTTTGGACGTCCGGGTTGCCGTTCTGGTTCTCGGTCGTGACGCCGAATTGCGGCGTGTAGCCCGGGATCTGGCCGCCGTACCGGAGGCCGGGCGAAGGGCTGAAGAGACCGGCCGTCGCCATCGGGATGGAGCTGTAGTCGCGCATCGGGGCGTAGCCCGTGCTGATCCCCCACGGCAGGTTGCCGAAGTTCGGGGTGAAGGTGCCGGGCAGCAGCGGGCTGTTCGCCGCCGGGATGCCGCCCGCCGGAGCGCCGCCCTGCGCGGGAGCGCCCGGTCCGCCCGTCTGGGGACCACCGCTGCCGGGGGAGCCGGGAGCGGGTTTTCCTGGCTGGGGCTGGGTTCCGGGAGCGGGCTTGCCGCCACCGGTCAGGGCTTGGTGGGTGCCGTCGACGGCGCCGTTCAGTGCTTCCGCGGCGGGGGCGCCGACGACCGGGACCGGTGCGACGACGGTGTTCACCACGGTCACCGTCACCTTGCAGAGAGTGCCGAGCAGCGCGTCGATCGTGCCCGTGAGCACCCCGGAGACCGGACCGGCCTGGCCGAGGTTGAGCGGAATGCCGAGCAACGGGGTCTTGCCGAGGATCGTGTCGCCGGTCTTGGCGGTCACCGATCCCCCGCAGGGCGCGGTCTTGGTCTCGGCGGCGGCGGCCGTGCCGGGCATGGCGAGGGCGGCCGAGCCCGCGAGAATGAAGGCCGACGCACCCAGGGCCGTCGCCCTCCGTGTCCGTTCGCGCATGCCTTCGACTCCTCCGTCGTCGGGGTCACCTACCTGCACAACGACGCTAATGGAGACGAGTAACGCCCGCTCACTCGAAGAAGTCAGGCATTCGAGTGGAAGCGGGCGTCACTTTCGGTGAATCAGGCGGGCTTACCCCGCAGCCAAGCGCGGACCAGAGCCGCGGCGACGACGGCCAGCGCCAGCACCGCGAGCAGCAGCGGCAGCTTGGGCGGGGCGACCGGCGCCTGGATGGCCTGCGCGTTGCCCGCGTCCTTCTCGTCGACGGTCGGCGGCGGCACCTCGCCGGGGACGATCTCGGTGATCACCGGCGCCTGGACGAAGCTGCCGGGGAGCAGCGCCGCGTTGCTGATCAGGCCGGCGATCGAATCGCCGCCGATACCGGTGGAGGAACCCGGACCGGTCTGCACCGGGAGTTCGCTGCCCGGACCACCGGGCCGGCCCGGCCCCGGCGTCGGGGGTTGCGGCGGCTTGGGGTCTTCCGGCGGTCGCGGAGTCGGCGGCTCGATAACCGGCGGCACGTCCTTGGTGACACCCTGCGTCAGGTTGCCGACCGCGTTCACCGTGCCCTGCGCGGGCTCGCAGACGCCCTGCGCGGCGAGGTCGCCCACCGCGTTGTCGGTGAGACCGGTGGTCTTGACCAGATCGCCGACCGGCAGCGAAACCAGCGGCTTTCGTCCTTCGGCGGTCTTGGCCTTCGAGTCCAGTCCGACCGTCAGCGCCTCGGGCGAATTGAGCGGAGCACCGGCGTCGAGAACCAGTCCGTCGGCGGGCTTCCCGTTCTGCAGCGTGGCGGCGCAGTCGCCGGAAAGGGTCGGATTCGGTTCCTCGGCGGCCGTCGCGGTCATCGGGAACGCTAATCCGGCCGTGACCGAAAGCGCGAATCCCCAAGCCGTGATCCGCCCGGCAGTCTTCCCCATCGAGTTCGTCCTCCGCCCCTCAGGACCCAACGCGGTTTAACGGAACGCGCTCACGCTACCCCACGAGCGTGACGACCTGGCCCGCGCCGCCGAGAACTGCCCAAGGGTAGTTTGCCACCATGAAAATCGGTGCCCATGTCCGCGACGACGACCCGCTGGCCGCGGTCGCCGAGCGCGAAGCCGAAGTCCTCCAATTCTTCCTTTCCGACCCGCAGGGCTGGAAAGCTCCCAAACCCCACCCGCACGGCGAGGCGATCAAGGAATCGCCGATCGAGGTGTTCATCCATTCGCCGTACCTGATCAATGTGGCGTCGTTGAACAACCGCATCCGCATCCCGTCGCGGAAGAACGTCACCCAGCACGCGAACGGCGCCGCCGCGATCGGCGCGAAAGGGCTCGTGGTGCACGGCGGCCACGTCGGTGCCGGGGAGGACGTGGAGGAAGGCCTCGTCAACTGGCGCAAGCTTTTCGAGCGTGAACAGGAAAAGGGCGGTTTCGCCGTGCCGATCCTGATCGAGAACACCGCGGGCGGTGACAACGCGATGACCCGTGACCTCGACACGATCGCCCGGCTCTGGGACAAGGTCGGCGACTTCGGCGCGGGCTTCTGTTTCGACACCTGCCACGCGTACGCGGCGGGCTGGGACCTGACCGAGGCGGTCAAGAAGGTCAAGGCCATCACGGGCCGGATCGACCTGGTGCACCTCAACAACTCGCGTGACGAGTTCGGTTCCACCCGTGACCGGCACGCCAACGTCGTCGGCGGTGACGGCACGATCGATCCCGAGGTGCTGGTCGCGGTCGCGGCCGAGGCGGGCGCTCCGGTGGTCGTCGAGACCCCGCCCGACGGGCAGGCCGCGGACATCGCGTACGTCCGGGAGCGCGTCGCCTCCGCCTGAGGTCCCGTGCTACTCGAGCGGGAGGGCGTTCCCTCTCCGGCGGGAGGGCCGGGCACGCCGAACACGAAAGGCTCGACCTCGACCGGGAAACACCCGGTGCTGGAGGGGAAGCCATGAACATCAGGTCGAAGATCGCCGCGGTCGCCGTACTCGCCGCCGCGGCGGGAACGCTGGGGGCGACGCAGGCGACGGCGGCTCCGTCGTCCGGTTCGGTCGTGCTCGGATCGGCGGGCGGGCCGCTGACGTTCCCCGGTTTCGAAGGGGATCCGGTCCGGTTCGACTTCGCCGCGTTCGGGGAACCCGGCAAGTCGTCGGGCCGGTTCCACGTGAATCATCTGACCAAGGACGGAAAGCCGTTCGCCGATTTCGAGGGCAAGGTCGACTGTGTCTCGCGTGACGGCGACCTCGCGATCCTGACCGGCGTGATCGAACGCGCCGACATCCCCGGGTTCCCGGTGAACCTGGTCGGCCGCCGCGTCGGCTTCTCGGTGCGGGACGTACCGCGCGGCCACGACCGGATCGGCTGGAGCTGGGGGTACGGCGGGTTCGAACAGGACGTCCTGCCGTGCACCGGGCCGATCCCGTTCTTCGAAACGAGCACGGGCGGCTACGTCGTGCGCTGAATCGGCTTGACCCTCACCCCACGGGAGGGTCGAACCTGTGCCACATGAAGAACCGGACCGTGTACCGGGCGGAGGACGGCGAGCACGTCGGCTACGTCGTCCCCGCGCCGGAAACCCGTTGGCAGGCACTGACCGTTTTCGGCTACCCGCTCGGCGGGCCCGCCGCCTTCGACGACTCCGTCGCGCTGCTGGAGGCGGAGGGGCTGGCCGTCCTCGCCGAGCGCTGGTCGGTCAAGCAGGGCGACGACTGGTTCAGCTGCCGTCTGGTCGAGACGTCGCCCGAAGCCGTCGTGGTGCGGATCGACGACTTCGGGGCCGAGGACTTCGGCAAGCACGTCAGGCTGGAACGTCCTGGGCCTGAGGTGTTGAAGCGCGTTTGACGGTGCGCGGATCGGGGGCGCCGTCGAGGAAACCGCCGATCGGATCGTCGTCCCCGGCGGCGCGGACGGGGTCTTTGCGCGGCTGGTAGATCTCCCGGATCACCAGCGCGCAGAGGCCGACCACCGCGAGGTCGCGGACGACGACGGTGCCGAGGAACCAGTCTTCTGGCAGGCCTTTGTTGTCGACGCCGAGGTAGTACATCATCCGCGGCGCCCAGACCAGCGCGTCGAGGACCATCCAGCCGAGCAGCAGCCGCCAGCGCGGGATCGCGAGCACCGCCAGCGGCACCAGCCACAGCGAATACTGCGGGCTCCACACCTTGTTGGTCAGCAGGAACGCGGCCACCACGAGGAAGGCCAGCTGGCCGAGCCGCGGGCGGCGCGGCGCCTTCATCGCGACGTACCCGATGCCGGCGCAGGCGGCGAGGAACAGCACCGCGACGACGGTGTTGAGCACGACCGGCGTCTGCCCCGTGGCGAGTTTCCCGTCGAAACCGGCCCAACCGGAAAGGTGGGAGACCACGTTGTAGAGCGAGTCGGGATCCATCGGGCGCGCCGTGTTGAGCCGGAAGAATTCCCACCATCCGGTCGGCGCGGTGAGCGCGAACGGGACGTTGACCACCACGAACGTCGCCGCGGCGAGCCCGGCGGTGAGCGCCCAGTGTTTGACCTTGCCCGCGCGCAGGCACAGGAAGAACAACGGGATGAGCAGCAGCAGCGGATACAGCTTCGCCGCCGCGCCGAGCCCGAGCAGGAAGCCCGCGACCTCGGGACGGCGCCGGGCCCACGCGAGCAGCGCGGTCGCGGTGAACGCGGTCGCGATGGCGTCGAAGTTGGTGAAGACATGCACGAGCACCAGCGGGGAGATCGCGACCAGCACGGCGTCCCACGGGCGGCGTTTCAGCGATCGGCCGGTCGCCCACACCGTGACGAGCCAGGCCAGCGCGAGCCAGAGCGCCGAGATGTTGAAGTACACGGCCACCGGGAGCGCGCCCGGCAACCAGCCCGATTCCGCGACCGAAAGCCACGCTTCGGTGAGCTTCGCGTTGATCCACTGGAACAGCCCGGTCGCGACCGGATACTCCATGTACCGCGTGGTCTCCTTCGCCGTTCCCGCGTCTTCGGTCCACGAAGTCACGTACGGGAAGGTGTCCGGATCGTTCAGGCGTTCGGAACTGTAGAGCGGGATGATGTCCGAATAACACATCGCGACGAACGGACGGCCCGCCCGCCAATCGAGCTGATGTGTCCCGGAATCGTCGGTGTACTGCTGGATGCACGACGCCTTGCCGAACCACGAAAGCACCAGCGCGAGACAGGCCAGCAGCAGCCCGACCCGCTGCGGTGACCAGAACCAGTGCCGTCCCACGGCCGCGTGTTCGCCGAGCGGGCCGCCGATCGGCCGGGTGGCCGCGGCCACGAGCGGTTCGTTCCAGCTCGGGATGACCCGCTCGCCGGGGGTGAGGGAGAGCGGAGCCTCGGGCTGGGTCGTCTGGTCGGACACCTGGCGGATGTTAGCGCCTATCCGGGTGACCACCCGGTGATGTCGCCGCTGGGCCACCGCGGACCTGCCGTGTCGTCCGTCCGGACACGCGTGTCGTCCACCTGATCACGCGAAAACGCCGTCGCGCTGTCTTATTGAGCCGAAAGTCAAAGGTGTCGTGGCGGGACCACGGAGCAAGGAGGCCTTCGGGGCAAGGTGCGGGCGCTGATGAGGACTGGCGTGCACTGATCGTCTGCAGACGACAGTTTCTGGCGACTTACCGGAGCTGAAGGCTCCTTTCATCGCATTAGACGCGGTGAAGGAGCCTTCAGCCCACCTCCTCAATAGAACCCGGTCGGCGGTCTACTGGTGTCCACAAGCCCATTTCCAGGTGGCGTCGCCGTACGCCTTGGCCGCGGTGTCAGCTTTGTCCGTTACCGGGCTCACCCGGTGATGTCACCGCTGTCGTAGAACCCGGCCAGCACCTCCGCCGCCGCGCCGAACGCGACGACGTCGTCGCCCATCTCGTCGAGATCGACCTGGATCCGTTGCCAGTGCGGCAAAGGCAGCAGTTCCCGCAGCCGCGCCGCGACGGTGTCGCGGTAGACCTCGGGTGCCGCGCGGACCGAACGCCCGGTCAGCACGACCCGTTCGAGGTCGAGCACCTGGACGAGGTCGGCGAGACCGATCCCGAGCAGGCCCGCCGCCTCTTCCGTGGTCGCCGCCGCGTTGTGCAGCACCTCGACGCAGCCGCGGCGGCCGCACGCGCACCGCGGTCCGTCGAAGGCGAGCGTGGTGTGCCCGAATTCGCCCGCGTTGGTCCGCGGCCCGCGATACAGCCTGCCGTCGATCAGCAGGCCGACGCCGATCCCGGTGCCGACGAGCACGACGGCGGTCGCGGCCTGGTCGCCCTCCGGCCACTGCTGGGCGAAGGCGGCGGCGTTGGTGTTCTTGTCGAGCCGCACGGGCAGCCCGGTGCGTTTCGCGAGCAGGTCGCGCAGGGGGACGTGGTGCCAGCCCGGCATGTTCGTGGCGTCCCGGACGACTCCTTCGTGGTGGTCGAGCGGTCCGACGCTGCCGACGCCGAGGCCGAGGACCCGTTCGCGTTCGACGCCGTCGAGTAGCGCTTCGGTCGCTTCGACGAGGGCGGAAACGGCCTGGTCAGGGGTGAATCCGGGCGACAGTGGCCCACCGCGTGACGCGATGATCTTCCCGGTCAGGTCGGTCCTGAGCACCCGGAACGAGTCCCGGTCGAGCTGGGCGCCGAGCGCGTACCGGGCGTCCGCGCGGACGCGCAGGAGGGTGCGCGGCTTGCCGACGCCGGACGCGGGCTGGCGTTCCTCGTCCAGCAGGCCGGCTTCGAGCAGTTCGGGGACGATCTTCGAGACGGCCTGCTGGGTGAGCCGGGTGCGTTCGGCGAGTTCGACGCGGCTGAGGCCGCCCGCGCGCAGGATATGCGTGAGCAGCAGTGTCCGATTGTGCTGGCGCAGGCCGCGCAGATTGACCCCGGTCTCCGGCATAGCGCGCATCCTGCCATGACTGGCTGATTACGCAACACTGTTGTTTAATGGGGGCATGGCTGACTTGCGAGTGGGGATCTTCGGATACGGCACCGGCGGACGCGTCTTCCACGCGCCGCTGGTCGACGCGACACCGGGGCTGACCCCGGCCGCCATCGTCACCTCGAATCCGGACCGGGTCGGGCAGGCGAGCGCCGACTATCCGGCCGCCGACGTCCTGCCCGACGCGGACGCGTTGTTCGCGAAGGCCGGCGAGCTGGACTTGGTCGTCATCAGCACGCCGAACCGCACGCACGTTCCGCTCGCGCTTCGGGCGATCGAGGTCGGCTTGCCTGTCGTCGTCGACAAGCCCTTCGCGCCGACAGCGACCGAAGCCGCGAAGGTCGTCGAAGCGGCGAAGGCCAAGGGCGTCGGGCTGACGGTGTTCCAGAACCGCCGTTTCGACTCGGACTTCCTCACCGTCCGGAAGGTCCTCGAGACCGGCAGGCTCGGCGACGTCTTCCGCTTCGAGTCGCGCTATGACCGCTGGGTGCCGAAGCCGCGGGACAACTGGCGCGAGTTCGGCGACCCCGCCGAGGCGGGCGGCCTCCTCTACGACCTCGGCGCGCATATCGTCGACCAGGCGCTGCAGTTGTTCGGCCCGGTCGCCGAGGTCTACGCGGAGGTCGACAGGCGCCGCGCCGGGGTATCCGTCGACGACGACGCCTTCGTCGCCCTCCGGCACACCAACGGGGTGCGCTCGCACCTGTGGGCGTCCGCGCTCGCGGGCACCAGGAACCCGCGCTTCCGTGTGCTCGGCGACAAGGCGACCTTCACGAAGTACGGCCTCGACGTCCAGGAGCCGCAGATCAAGGACGGGCTGCGGCCCGGCGACCCCGGCTGGGGCGTCGAACCGCTGTCGGACGCGGGCCTGCTCGGCGTGAACGACGACGTCGAAACCGTGCCCACCGAGGTCGGCCGGTACGAGGAGTTCTACGCGCGGGTGCGCGACACGTTGCTCGGCAAGGGCGACTTCCCGGTCGATCCCGCCTCCGCCGTCGAGGCGCTCCGGGTCATCGAAGCCGCTCACCTGTCGGGTGCCGAACGGCGCGTCGTCACCCTCTAGCGCTACTCGTTGTCGTCGCCTCTGCCGCCACCTCGGCCGGGCCCGTTACCGCCTTCTTCGCCGCCGTTGTTCTCACTCGACGTAGGCGGGTTCCGCGAGCTGGACGTCTCTTCTTCCTCGTTCCGCGAAGACGACGATCCGGTGGACGGGCCGGTCGACGGCGTGCCGGTCTCGGTCGAGCCCTCGTCCTCGTCCGGCGGGGTCTGCGTCGACGGGACGGTGTTGCTGTCGTCCCCGCCGATGATCTTGACCTTCTCGAAGCGCTCCCCCGGTTTCCCGTTCAGGTACAGGGAAAGGAACTTCTGCCAGATCGGCCCGGCGATCGTCGAACCGAAGATCGACTTGCCGTTCTTGCCCTTCAGCGCCTTGTCACCGTCGCCACCGACCCACACCGCGGCCGAGATCGACGGCGTGTAGCCGACCATCCAGGTCTGCGAGTTGGCGTCCTTCGCCGACGCGGGCTCACCCGGTCGGTAGGTGTGCTGCTGGGTTCCGGTCTTGCCCGCGCACTCGTGGTTGTTGGGGCACTTGAGCTTCGAGAACGGGATGACACCCTTGAGTGACTCGGTGACGTTCCCGGCGATCTGCTTGCTCTTGTCGGCGTCGTCGGCGAACGCCGGTTTCGCCTCTTCGGGAGCCGAGTACGCGGCTTCGTCCTGCGAGTTGGTCACCTTGACGACGAAGTGCTTGTCCCGCCGCTGGCCTTCGCCCGCGAAGGTCGCGTACGCGGCGGCCATGTCCTCCGGGGTGACGGCCGTCTTGCCACCGCCGAGCGCGATGTTGTTGTCGGCGTACAGTTCGGAGACGCCCTCGGGGGCGGGTTTGATCCCGGCGTCCTTGGCGGCCTGTGCCACCGGCCCCGGCTTGGTCACGTTCACGACCATGTCGTAGAACACCGTGTTCGCGGAGCGCTGCATCGCCTCGGACACCGTGCACTGCGCCGAACACGAGCTACCGGGACCGGCGTTCCGGATCGTCTGCTTCCCGAACTGCCGGTTGTTGGAGCCGTCGAACGTCGAGTTGATGCCGCCCTTGCCGAGCTGCATGTACGCGGTGAGGTCGAACGGCTTCATCGACGATCCGGGGTTCTGCGGGGTGTTCGCCCAGTCACGGCCCTTCTGGTCCTTGCCGTCGGGCCCCTTCACGATGGACGGGCCACCGTAGTACGCCTTCACGCCACCGGTCTTCGGGTCGATGGCGACGAGCGCGTTGAGCAGGTTCTCGTCGGTCTGGCCCTTCATCCCGTCGGCCACCGCCTGCTCGGCCGCGGCCTGCGCCTTCGGGTCGATGGTCGTGTAGACCTTGTAGCCGCCCCGGTAGTAGACGTCGTCGGTGATGCCGTTCGCGGCGAGCTCTTCCTTGACCTTGTCGCGGATGAACGGGTTGACCACGCCGGCCTGCTGCTTGTCCTCCTGCGGGATCGGCGTCGGGAACTGCAGGTTCGCGCGATCCGCGGCGGAGAGGAAACCGTTCTGCACCATCCGGTTCAGCGCGACGTTCCAGCGATCGTTCGCGACCTTCGGGTTCTCCGAGCGGCCCGGCTGCTGGATGAGGCCCGCGAGGAGCGCCGCCTCGGAGGCGTTCAGTTCGCTGGCGGGTTTGCCGAAGAAGGCCTGCGCGGCCGACTCGATCCCGTACGCGCCACGCCCGAAGTAGATGATGTTCAGGTACGCCGAGATGATGTCCTTCTTCTCGTACGTCTGGTTCATCTTGAAGGACTTGGCGAGCTCGGTCCATTTGCGGGCGAGCGACGATTCGTCGTCCCCGCTGGCGACCTTGATGTACTGCTGGGAGATGGTCGAGCCACCGCCCTTGCCCGCGGTCACCTGGTTGTAGACCGCGCGCAGGATGCCGCCGATGTCGAAACCGGAGTTGGTCTCGAAGGAGGCGTCCTCGGTGGCGATGACCGCTTTCTTGACGATGTCCGGGATCTGCTCCGGCGTCAGGATCTGCCGGTTGCCGCCCTTGGGGACGTCCTTGCCCATCTCGGTGTTGTCGGCGTAGTAGTACGTCACCGCCTGGCCCTGGGTGGCCGCGACGGACTGCGGCGACGGCACGTCGACGGCGAAGTAGGTGATCACGAACGCGATCGCCGGGATGACGACGAAGAGGCAGAACAGCGCGAGCAGCACTCGCCGGATCCGTCTCCACCGGCGCTTCTTGCGCTGCGCGGGGGTGAGGATCGGCTTCCCGTTCTCGTCGGTCTCCGGGGCGTACGGCTCATCGTCGTACGGCTCGTCGTAGCCGCGGTCGGTGGTGCCGTTGTGCTCGTGGTGCGTGATGAGGTCCGGCTCGTGCTGCGGCGCGACCGGTGGCCGCTGCGGACGACGCGGTGGCGGCTGCTGCTGGGAGGGCCCCTGGCGTTGCCACGGCGCCTGTCCCGGGGGACCCTGCCGCTGCCCGTGTCCAGGGGGCGGGCCGGCGGGGCGGCGGGGCGGTCCGGCCGGGCGTTGCGGACGACGTGCGGGGTCAGGGTCCTGACCTGGCCATCCGCCGTGGGGATCGTCGTTCACTGGGGACGTCCTCCGAACCTTCCGTGGTGAGCGCGGGCCTGCGGTCGCAGGTCTCCTTCTAGTTAAGACGTATCGGAGCGGTTCAGGTTCATCGCCGGGAAGAAAAAAGGTGTGCCGGGCACTCGCCCGGCACACCTTTCAGCACCTGTTCAGCCCGATCGTCACGGATCTTCGGCGTTCGGGAACAACGGATCCGAAGTCCCCGGGCCAGGCCTCGTCGGCTTGGTGGGCTTGGTCGGCTTCGTCGGCCAGCCACCCGTCTCGGTGGTCTCGGTCGGCGAGGTGGGCGTCGTCGGCGTCGGGGTGGTCGTCGGCGTCTGCGGCGGCGTCGACGTCTCCGGCGGCTTCTGGGCCGTCGTCGTCGGCACGTACCGCGCGTCCTTGCCGATCGGCTTGACGCTGTCGAACTTCTCGGAAGGCTTGCCGGTCATGTACCGGGACATGAAGTCTTCCCAGATCGGGCCGGCGATGGTCCGGCCGTAGATCGGCTTGTTGTTCTTGTCGTGCAGCGGCTTGTTGCCGTCGCCGCCGACCCACACCGCGGTCGAGATGCTCGGCGTGTAGCCCACCATCCAGGTCTGCGCGTTGCGGTCGCGGTAGCTCGCCGGGTCGCTGTCCTTGAAGTCGTACTGCTGCGTCCCGGTCTTGCCCGCGCACTCGTGACCCTTCGGGCACTTGAGCTTCGAGTACGGGATGACCTCTTCGAGCGCGTCGGTGACGTTGCCCGCGATCTGCTTGCTCTTGTCCGCGTCGTCGCTGAAGGCAGGAGAACCCTTCGGCGTCGTTTCGTCGAACTCGACCTCGTCCTGCGAGTTGGTCAGCTTGGCGACGAAGTGCTGCTTCTGGCGGACGCCTTCACCGGCGAAGGTGGCGAAACCGGCCGCCATGTCCTCCGCGGTGGTGACCGTGCCACCACCGCCGAGCGCGATGTTGATGTCGGGGCTCAGCTTCGCCTTGCCGCCTTCGGCCTCCACCATCACGCCGGCTTCCTTCGCGGCCTTCGCCACCGGGTCGACCTTCGTCTCATTGCGGACCATGTCGTAGAACACGGTGTTCGCGGAGACCTTCATCGCCTCGGCGACGGTGCACTGCGTGCCGCAGTTGGAGCTCTCGCCCGCGTTCCGGATCGTGCGGCCGTCGAACTTCCGGTTGTTGGAGCCGTCGAAGGTCTCCCCGAGACCACGGCCCATCTTGAGGAACGCGGTCAGGTCGAAGGCCTTGAACGCCGAACCGGGGTTGTGCGGCACGTTCGCCCAGTCCATGGCCTGGACGTCCTGGCCCTGCGCGTTCTTCGTCCAGTCCGGGCCGCCCCAGTACGCGACGACGCCGCCGGTCTTGGGGTCTATCGCGACCAGCGCGTTCAGGATGTTCTCGTCCGTCTGGCCCTTCATCCCCTCGGCGACGGCCTCCTCGGCCATCTTCTGCGCCTTGGGGTCGATCGTCGTGGTGATCTTGAAGCCGCCCTGGTGCAGCCGGTCCTGGTCGTAGCCGCGGGCTTCGAGTTCGTCGATCACCCGGTTGCGGATGTGCAGGCTCAGCGTCCCGGCGTCGTCGGCCTTCGCCTGCGCCTTCGGGATGGGCTTCGGGAACTGCGCGGCGGCGCGCTCACCCTGGTCGAGCCACTTGTTCGCCACCATCTGGTCCATCACGAAGTTCCAGCGTCGCTGCGCGTACGCGTCGTTCTCGGACCGGCTCGGGCCCTGGATCAGCCCGGCGAGCAGGGCGGCTTCGGACGCGCCGAGCTCCTTGGCGGGCTTCTTGAAGTAGGCCTGCGCGGCCGCTTCGATGCCGTTCGCGCCGCGGCCGAAGTAGATGGTGTTGAGGTAGGCGGTGATGATCTCCTCTTTGGACATCTGGTTGTTCATCTTGAAGGATTTGGCCAGCTCGGTCCATTTACGGGTGAGCGTCGGCGCCTCGTTGGCCGTGGCCTTCTTGATGTACTGCTGGGAGATCGTCGAACCGCCGCCCTGGCCGCCGGTGACGTTGTTGTAGACCGCGCGCAGGATGCCGCCGACGTCGAAACCGGAGTTGGTCTCGAACGACGAGTCCTCGGCCGCGTACACGGCCTTCTTGACCACTTCCGGGACTTCCCCTGGCTGAAGCAGATACCGGCTTCCGCCGCTGGCGGGCGCGATCTTGCCCATCGGGCTGCCGTCGGCGTACATCAGCGTGATCGGCTGGCTCTGCAGGCTCGCGACGCTTTCCTGCGACGGGACGTCCACCAGGAAGTAGGTGATGACGAACGCGATCGCGGGCACCACGACGAACAGGCCGAACATCGCGTAGAGCGCCCGGCGGACGATCCGCCACCGGCGCTTCTTGCGCTGCTTCGGCGTGAGGACCTTCTTCTTGCCGTCCTGCTCGTCTTCGGCGGGCTCGTCGTCATACGGGTCTTCGCCCTCGGCGCCGAACGCCGCGCTCGGGTGACGATCGTCATAGCGATCGTCGTACGGGTCGTAGCCGTACGGGTCTTCGGTGCCGTTGTGCGCGTGGTGCGTGATGAGCTCCGGCTCACGCTCGTACGGCTCCGGCTCGACCGGCCGGACCATCGCGGTCGGCTGATCGGCCGGGGCGGGAGGACGGCGGTCGCCTGCCGGAGGCGGCGGCGGGCGGTGACCGGCGGCACCGTTGCGGGCACGCTGGTCACCGGCGGGACGCCCACCGGGCGGCGGGGGACCCTGCCTGCGCGGGGGCATGCCGTTGGGGCGGCGCGGGGCCGCGGGACGGCGGGGTTCGTCATCGGAGGGCCACTCCGGGCCACCCGCGTCACCGCCCGGCCACTGGGGGTTGGCGGCGCGGGGGGTGGCGGCGCGCGGGTTCGCCGAGCGGGGGGCGCCGTTCGGGGGAGTCCGGCGCTGGGGGCGGCGCGGCGGTTCTTCGCCCGGCCAGCCGGGTTCGTCGTCTTCGCCCGGCCATTGGGCACGGCGAGGTGCATCAGGCTCCTGGCCAGGCCAGGAGCGATTGCGATCGTCGTTCACGAAGGGGCCTCCCAGACCGGCGCTTCGGGGGACGCCGCTCTGTGGTCAACTGCGTTTTCGATACCTGTCACTGACCCGCTGTCCTCTGCGACCGGGTCCGTGGCCGGGTGGTTCCCGGATCTCCTGTTCCGAGGACGTAGGACCGCACCAGGTGGTTCCAGTGACAGCCCCCGCAGACCTCGACCTCGTAGACGGTGAACTCCGCGAAGTGCCCGTCCATCCGTACCAGTTCGTCCGGCGTCTTGGCCGATCCGGCGGCGTGCTTGAGCTCGTCGCCGTACACCCACGACACCAGGGTCAGTTCCTCCCGATGACAGACCGGGCAGTCCTGATCGCCTGGTCGGCCGTGGAATTTCGCGGCACGGAGGAGGTACGGGCCCGCGTCGCAGACGTCGTATGTGCCGACCCGTCCGGAGTGGACGCCCTTGAGCAGCGCGCGCCGCTGTAAGGCGTAGTCCACGACCTGCCGCTGGTTTCGCACGCCAACAGAGTACGGGCTCTTGCTGTGTGGTCCACGCCCCGTTGCCGGCGGGACCGTCCGTACGCGGTCGGACACGCCGACGATTCGATAACTCTCCGATGAATTTCGGCGGATTTCCCGGGTACTCGTTCGGGGTTAGCTACACCACTTCGATGTATCGGCGCGATATAGTGGGCCGGTAGGTTGACCGAGCCGGTCACGGTGGCCAACGCGACCGGTCGCGGTTTGTTCCCGGAAGGGGGTGCGGTGTGCTCGAGCTCGCGATCTTGGGGCTGCTGCACGAGACCCCCATGCACGGCTACGTGCTGCGCAAACGTTTGCACGAGACGCTCGGGATGTTCCGGACGTTCTCGTACGGCTCGCTGTACCCGACCCTGCGTCGGCTGCTTCGTGCCGGTTACCTCGTCGAGGAGCTCGAAGAGGTCGAAGACCGGGCGTGGGCACGCCGGGGCAAGCGGGTGTACAAGCTCACCGCCGAGGGCAAGGAACGGTTCGCCGAACTGCTCGGCGACGCCGGGCCGCAGACGTGGGACGACGAAGGCTTCGGCGTCCACCTGGCGTTCTTTTCGAGGACACCGGCCGACGTCAGGATGCGAATCCTGGAAGGCCGCCGTCGTCGGGTCGAGGAACGCCGTGAAGGACTTCGGACGGCAATGGCGCGGGCCGAGGAGAAGATCGACCGCTACACCCGTGAGCTGCACCGGCTCGGGCTGGAGTCCAGTGAGCGGGAGGTGCGCTGGCTCAACGAGCTGATCGCGCACGAACAGGCCGAGCAGCGTGGACCGGAGACCTGAGGCGCTCTCCGAGCGCGCTGCGCATTACCTACAACTGTTGGACTAATGAAGGAGAAACCGGCATGGGCGAGAACCGCCGCGTTCGGGTGGCCATCGTGGGCGTCGGCAACTGTGCGGCCTCGCTGGTCCAGGGCGTTCAGTACTACCGTGACGCAGATGCCGGCACTCGCGTGCCCGGTTTGATGCACGTCGTGTTCGGCGAGTACCACGTCCGCGACATCGAGTTCGTCGCCGCGTTCGACGTGGACGCCAAGAAGGTCAGCCGTGACCTGTCCGAGGCGATCTTCGCCTCGGAGAACAACACGATCAAGATCGCCGACGTGCCGCCGCTGGGTGTCACCGTGCAGCGCGGGCACACCTACGACGGGCTCGGCCGCTTCTACCGCGAGACCATCGAGGAGTCCGACGAGACCCCGGTCGACGTCGTCGCCGCGCTGCGCGAGGCCGAGGTCGACGTGCTCGTCTCCTACCTACCCGTGGGCTCCGAAGAGGCCGACAAGTTCTACGCGCAGGCCTGCATCGACGCCGGGGTGGCGTTCGTCAACGCGCTGCCGGTGTTCATCGCCTCCGACCCCGAGTGGGCGGAGAAGTTCCGCGCGGCCGGTGTCCCGATCGTCGGTGACGACATCAAGTCCCAGGTCGGCGCCACCATCACGCACCGCGTGCTGGCGAAGCTGTTCGAAGACCGCGGCGTCCAGCTCGACCGGACGATGCAGCTCAACGTGGGCGGGAACATGGACTTCCTGAACATGAAGGAGCTGGAGCGGCTCGAGTCGAAGAAGATCTCGAAGACCCAGTCGGTCACTTCGCAGGTCGACCGCGAGCTCGGCAAGGGCAACGTCCACATCGGGCCGTCCGACTACGTGCAATGGCTCGATGACCGCAAGTGGGCCTACGTCCGGCTCGAAGGCCGTGCCTTCGGCGACGTGCCGCTGAACCTGGAGTACAAGCTCGAGGTGTGGGACTCGCCGAACTCGGCGGGCATCATCATCGACGCCGTGCGCGCCGCGAAGATCGCGAAGGACCGCGGCATCGGCGGCCCGATCCTGTCGGCTTCCTCGTACTTCATGAAGTCGCCGCCGGAGCAGTACGACGACGCCACCGCGCGCGACGAGGTCGAGAAGTTCATCGCCGGCGAGGCGTGACCCTCCCCTGACGAGGGCTGAAAGCTCCCTTCACCGCATGTGACGCGGTGAAGGGAGCTTTCGTCGCATCACACGCGGTGAAGGACGCTTTCAGCCCTCTTTGAGGAGCGCTGCCGGCAGGTCGGTGATCTTCCCGACCACCGTCGTCTGCTCCAGCACCGCCGGATCCGGCGGAAAGTGCGGATTCGGCACCGCGTACACCGTCATCCCCGCGGCCAGCGCCGCGCGCAGCCCGTTGGTCGTGTCTTCCACGGCCGCGCAGTTCTTCGGCTCCGCGCCCAGTAGCTCGGCGGCCTTCAGGTACACGTCGGGCGCCGGCTTCCCGGCGCCGACCTGCTCCGACGAAACCGCCGTCGGCACCGGCAGCCGCGTGATGTCGAGGAACGCCTTGATCAGCAGCGGCGGCGACGAGCTCGCGATCGCCACCGGCCAGTGTTTCGCGACTTCGCGCACGACACCCGGCGCGCCAGGGATGATCGGCGGCTTCTCCGCGTAGCGCCGCGCCATCCGGTCGATCACCACCTGCGCGACGTCGGCGGGCCGCAGCTGGACACCGAGGTCGTGCGCCAGGTAAGCGGCCCATTCCGGGGTGCTCATCCCCTGCATCGCCCTGGTCGATTCCTCCCGCCAGGTGCCGTGGAACTCATGGACGACCGCCCGGCGGACCTCGTCCCACATCGTTTCCGAATCCACCAGGACACCGTCGAGATCGAAGATCACCGCTTCCACACCCTCAACCCTAGGCGGTGGAATCCTGTGCGGCAGATTACTTAGCCATGCTCAGTAATTTTAGTTAGCATGGCTAAGTGACCACGAGGGTCCGGACCTCGCCCTCACCAGGTCGCCGCGCGAAGACGAGAAGGAGGCACTGATCCGCGATGAGCGCTGAGCACCACTCGAGCCTGTTGGACGCCGTCAAGGGGCAGCCCAAACAGGTATGGATCACCGCGTTCGCCGCGGTCATCGCGTTCATGGGCATCGGGCTCGTCGACCCGATCCTGCTGTCGATCGCCGAAGGCCTGAAGGCGACGCCGTCCGAAGTGACCCTGCTGTTCTCCAGCTACCTCGGCGTCCAGGCGGTCGCGATGCTGGTGACCGGTGCGATGAGTGCCCGGTTCGGGGCCAAGCGGACCGTGGTCGTCGGGCTGACGCTGGTCGTCGTCGCCACCGCGCTGTGTGCCGCGTCCGGGTCGATCGAGCAGCTCATCGGGCTGCGCGCGGTCTGGGGGCTCGGCAACGCCTTCTTCATCGCGACCGCGCTTTCGGTCATCGTCGGCGCCGCGACCGGCGGCCAGGCGGGCGCGATCCTGCTGTACGAGGCCGCGCTCGGCGTCGGCCTCGCGGTCGGCCCGCTGCTGGGCGCCCTGCTCGGCAGCATCTCGTGGCGCGGCCCGTTCCTCGGCACTTCGGTGCTGATGCTGTGCGGTCTCGTGCTCTGCTCGATCTTCCTGACCGGCGACGCGAAGGAGAAGCGGCCCAAGATCCGCCTGCTCGACCCGTTCCGCGCGCTCAAGCACGGTGGGCTGCTGCGCACGTCGATCGGTTCCGCGCTCTACACCGCCGCGTTCTTCGTGGTGCTGGCCTGGTCGCCGTTCGTGCTGGAGTGGAGCGCCGTCGCCGTCGGCCTGATCTTCTGCGGCTGGGGCCTTTCGGTCGCCGTCGCGGGCGTGGTGCTGGCGCCGAAGCTCGCCGCGAAGCTCGGTGAGCGGCACGCGACCGTGGTCGCCGTCTTCGGTTACGCCGTCTTGCTGCTGGTCATGGCGATCCCGAGCAAGCCGGTGCTGGTCGTCGGCATCATCCTGTCCGGTCTGGTGTCGGGCCTGCTCAACACGCTCTTCACGGGTACGGCGATGTCGATCAGCGGCGCTCCGCGTCCGGTCGCGAGCGCCGGGTACAACTTCTGCCGCTGGCTCGGTGGCGCGGTCGCGGCCACCGTCGTCGGTCACCTGGCCGAGTGGTTCGGCGCCAAGCAGGCTCCGTTCGTGATCGCCGCGATCCTGTGCGTGCTGGCCGGTGCCCTCCTGACGATCCGCGAGAAGTCCGCCGACTCGCACACGATTCCGGCCGAGGCGGTCCTCGTGGGCGAAGAGATGTAAATCGGAACAAAGGGTGAACGCCGGACCAACGAGGGGTTTCCTCTCGCCGGTCCGGTGCCTTAGCGTCGACCTCCCGAACTGCCTGACCGGAGGTCCGCGTGAAGTTCCTTCCGTTGCTGGCCGGCCACTCACCAAGCCGGGCGTCAGTGACCTGTACCTACCGCTGTGGCGACGCGTGCTTCCACGACGCGCCGAACACCTCGGACAACCACACCTTCGCCGACGTGCTCGGCGCGGTGAGCCGCCGCGGCGCGTTGAAGGCGACCGCCGTCGTCGCGCTGGCCGCTGGTACGCCGCTCGCGCTCGCCGGGCCCGCCTCCGCGGCCCCCGAGGGCCGTCCGAAACCGCCACCCGGCACCGACTACGAGCGGGTCCAGCCGAACACGCTCGACGCCGTCGTGGTGCCGGAGGGTTATGAGCAGGGCATCGTGATCCGCTGGGGTGACGCGGTGCTGCCCGGCGCGCCGGAGTTCGACTTCGACCACCAGACCGCCGAGGCGCAGGCGAAACAGTTCGGCTACAACTGCGACTTCGCCGCGCTGCTGCCGCTCGACCACTGGGGGCTCTCCGCGCTCCTGGTCACGAACCACGAGTACACCTCGGAAGAGTTCATGTTCCGCGGTTACGACCGGGACAACCCGACCGAGGAACAGGTCAAGATCGCGTGGGCGGCCCACGGGCTGACCGTCGTCCAGGTGTCGCGCGGACGCGACACCGGGCACCTGCGGCCGAAGATGTCCCGCTACAACCGGCGGATCACCCTGCACACGCCGTTCAAGGTGACGGGACCCGCGGCGGGAAGCGACCTGCTCAAGACGGCCGCCGATCCCACCGGCACGGTCGTGCTGGGCACGATGAACAACTGCGCGGGCGGCGTCACGCCGTGGGGCACGATCCTGTCCGGCGAGGAGAACATCAACCAGTACTTCGGCAACGCGGACACGGTGGCCGACCCCGTCAAGCGCAAGCGCTACGCGCGCTACGGCATCAGGGGCACCGCGACCACCCGCAAGTGGGAGCGGTTCGACGCGCGCTGGGACATCGCCAGGGAACCGAACGAGGCCCACCGCTTCGGCTGGGTGATCGAGCTGGACCCGAACGATCCGGACAGCACCCCGGTCAAGCACACGCATCTGGGCCGGTTCAAGCACGAGACGGCGAACATCCGCGTCGCCAAGGACGGCCGGGTGGTCGCCTACTCCGGTGACGACGAGCGCTTCGAGTACATCTACAAGTTCATCTCGAAGGGCCGGATGAAGCCGGGCGACAGCGCGCACGCCCGGCGGCACAACATGACCCTGCTCGACGACGGCACCCTGTACGTCGGCCGGTTCACCGGTGACAGCCCGCCGTCCGAGATCGACGGCACCGGGAAACTGCCGAGCGACGGCGAATTCGACGGCGGCGGCGAGTGGATCCCGCTGGCTTCGGGTAACAAGTCCTTTGTGGACGGAATGACCGCCGAAGAGGTCTACGTCTTCACGCGCGAGGCCGCCGACAAGGTGGGTGCCACCAAGATGGACCGCCCGGAGGACATCCAGGCGCATCCGCACACCGGCCGGATCTACTGCGCGCTCAGCAACAACGTCGAGCGCGGCAACCCCGGCAAGGAAGGCGCGACCGAGCCCAACCCGCGGCTGAACAACAAGCACGGTCAAGTGCTGGAGCTCGAAGAGCGTCGCGGGGACGCGCTCGCGCTGACCTTCAGTTGGCGGCTGTTCCTCGTGTGCGGCGACCCGGCCTTCCCGGACACCTACTTCGCCGGCTTCCCCAAGGATCAGGTCTCACCGATCTCCAGCCCGGACAACGTCGCCTTCGACCGGCACGGCAACCTCTGGATCTCCACCGACTCGGCGGGCGCCCTCGGCATCAACGACGGCCTCTACTCCGTACCGCTCGAAGGCCGCAACCGCGGGGAGCTCAAGCTGTTCCTCACCGTGCCCCGCGGCGCGGAGACCTGCGGCCCGATCGTCGACCGGAAGATCGTCACGGTCTGTGTCCAGCATCCGGGTGAAGTGGACGGCGCGAACGCCGACAAACCGGCCTCCCATTGGCCGGACGGCGGCGAAACCCAGCCACGCCCCTCGGTGGTGACGGTGTGGAAACCCGGCAGGCATGGCCTGGCGGACATCGGTTCTTAGTCGAAAAGCAACGATCTAGCAGTACTTTTGGTCGATGGCGCGCTGTCCGGCTCGGCAGCGCGCCATCGCTCGTTCGCGCGCTGTTCATCTTCTGGCCAGAGCTGGATCGTTTTGGTCGCTTACCGTCACGACGTTCCCCCGACTGGACTACGTGTACCCACCGCGACCATGGAGGCCCTGTGTCCTTCGAGCCTCAGCGGCTGCTGCCGTTGATCACCTCCCACCCCGGTGGCCGCTCCGCGGTCACCTGCGAGTACCGCTGCGGCAACGCGTGCGCCCACCCCGAGCCGAACACGTCGGACAACGAGTACTTCGGCGACGTCGTCAAGAACATGGTGTCCCGCCGTGGCGCGCTGAAGGCGAGCGCCGTGATGGCCGCGGCCGCCGGCGGTTTCGCCGCGCTGTCCGGCACGGCCGCCGCCGAGACCCCGGCTGATGTTTCCGCCGCGGGTCACGGCAAGCCGGGCCGCCCCGGACGTCCGGTGCCCGGCACCGACTTCGAAGCGGTGCCGCCGAACACGCTCGACGCGGTCACCATCCCCGAGGGGTACGAGCAGCGCGTCGTCATCGGCTGGGGCGACGCCGTCGAGTGGGGCGCGCCGAAGTTCGACTTCCACAAGCAGACCGCGGCCGCGCAGGCGAAGCAGTTCGGCTACAACTGCGACTTCGTCGGCCTGATCCCGCAGGATCCGCTGGGCATCCGCAACCTCATGGTGGTGAACCACGAGTACACCACCGAGGTCCACATGTTCCCGGTCGACCAGTACGACCCGAAGAACCCGACCGAGGAGCAGGTCAAGATCGCGTGGGCCGCGCACGGCCTTTCGGTCGTCCAGGCCTTCCGTGACCCGATCGGTGGCGCCCTGCGCGTGACGCCGAGCCCGTTCAACCGCCGCATCACGCTGAACACCCCGTTCGAGGTGCGCGGCCCGGCCGCCGGTTCGAAGTACCTCAAGACCTCCGCGGACCCGACCGGCCGCAAGGTCTTCGGCACGCAGAACAACTGCGCCGGCGGCGTGACCCCGTGGGGCACCGTGCTTTCCGGCGAGGAGAACGTCAACCAGTACTTCGCCAACGCGGCCAAGGTCACCGACCCGGTCGCGGCGGCCCGCCTGAAGCGTTACGGCTTCTCCGGCACCGAAAGCACCCGCAAGTGGGAGCGGTTCGACAAGCGCTGGGACCTCGCGCAGGAGCCCAACGAGGCCAACCGCTTCGGCTGGGTCGTCGAGATCGACCCGAACGACCCGAACTCGACGCCGATCAAGCACACCGCGCTCGGCCGGTTCAAGCACGAGGCCGCGAACGTCAAGATCACCAAGGACGGCCGCGTCGCCGTCTACTCGGGTGACGACGAGCGCTTCGAGTACATCTACAAGTTCGTTTCCAAGGGCAAGTACAAGCCGGGCAAGAGCGCGCACGCGCGTCGCCACAACTCGGCGCTGCTCGACGACGGCACGCTGTACGTCGGCCGGTTCACCGGCGACAGCCCGGCCGCCGAAATCGACGGCACCGGCAAGCTGCCTTCCGACGGCGAATTCGACGGTGTCGGCGAGTGGATCCCGCTGGCCGCCGGTGACAAGTCCTTTGTGGACGGTTTCACCGCCGAAGAGGTCTACGTCTTCACCCGCGAAGCCGCGGACAAGGTCCAGCCGACCAAGATGGACCGTCCCGAGGACATCGAGCCGAACCCGGTCAACGGCCGGATCTACGCGGCGCTGACCAACAACAGCCAGCGTGGCCCCGCCGGCAAGGCGAACGTCGACGAGGCGAACCCGCGGCCGAACAACCGCAACGGCCACATCCTGGAGTGGGAAGAGGACGGCGGTGACGCCGCGTCGACGAAGTTCTCCTGGCGGCTGCTGCTCGTCTGCGGTGACCCGAAGACGGCGGACACCTACTTCGGCGGCTTCCCGAAGGACCAGGTCAGCCCGATCTCCTGCCCGGACAACGTCGCGTTCGACCGGCACGGGAACCTGTGGATCTCCACCGACGGCAACGCGCTCGGCTCGAACGACGGCCTGTTCTCGGTCCCGGTAACCGGGCCCCAGCGCGGTCAGGTCAAGCAGTTCCTCACCGTGCCGAACGGCGGTGAGGCCTGTGGCCCGGTCGTGACCGATCACCTGGTGCTCGTCGCGGTCCAGCACCCCGGTGAGGACGCGCCGAACTCCGGCAGCCCGGTGTCGCACTGGCCGGACGGCGGCACTTCGCAGCCGCGGCCGTCGATCGTTTCGGTGTGGAAGAAGGGTCGCTGGGGCCAGGTCGGCCGCATCGGCGTCAAGTAGCCGCCTCCGGCGCCCCGATCACTCTCGGCGAGACTTGTTCTGCCTGATCGGGGCGCCGGACGACACCGTTCGGTGATTACGGAACCCTGCCGCGCTCATTAGCTTCAGCCCTGTGAAAAGGGCACTGGTGTTCATGACGGCAGGCGCACTCGTGGCGGGTCTCCTGCCCGCGTCCGCGCGGGCCGCGACCGTCCCGTCCGGCTGCACCGGCGGCGCCGCGCCGAACCCGAGCGTCGAGCAGGGCAGCCCGCCCGTCGGCTACACGTTCAACCCGGCCGCCCCGGTGCCTCCCGGAACGCCGAGGAGCAAGCAGCCCCGCCTGTCGACGGCCGGCGGCTACCAGCCCGACGGCGGCAAATACGCCCTGATCTCGACGCCGGACAACATGGTCAGCACCGCCTACGCGGCGATGAAGTTCGTGCCCGGCGCCGTCTACACCCTGACCGACTGGACCGGCACGAACGACGTCAACCTCCGGCGCGGGGACGCCGTCCAGGAGACCGGGCTGCGGTTCTACGACGGGTCCGGCAAGGTCGTCCTGGAGAACAAACTCAAGGTCGTGCACGCGGTCGAGGCCGATGGCAAACTGGCCCGGCAGGACTTCCCGCCGTCGATCGCCCCGCCGTCGGCCGGTTCGGTGAAGTTCTTCGCCGCCACCGACCGCAACTGGATCATGTGGGACTGCGTCCACCTGCGGGTCGACTCGTTCTCGGCGAAGGCGGAGGTGCGGGATCCGGCGAGCGGCGCCTGGGGCGCCACGGCCACCCTCGAGGCGGGCACCACCGCGAACTACCGCTTCACGGTCACCAACGACGGCACCACGACGCTGACCGCCATCAAGGTCGAAGACCCGTACTGCGACGTCCAACCCGTCCCGATCGCGACCCTGGAAGCCGGCAAGTCCGCGACCGTCACGTGTGACCACAAGAACGTCACCGAAGCGGACAACGGCCACGTCAGCACCGCGACCGTCTCCAGCGGAACGTTGCCGAAGAAGACCGCGACCACGACCATCAAGGTCACCCCGCCGCCCGCGATCGACGAGATCGGCGAGTTCGTCTGGAACGACCTCGACCGCGACGGCCTGCAGGACTCGGGGGAGCCGGGCGTTCAAGGCGTGAAGGTGACTTTGAAGGACGCGTCGGGCACGGCGCTCGGGACGCTCAGCACCGGCGCCGACGGCAAATACCGCTTCACCAAGCTGAAAGACGGCATCTACCAGGTCTGCTTCGACATCGCCGGGCTTCCCTTCACGTACACGGCGAAGGACGCGGGCGACGACGCGAAGGATTCGGACGCCGACCCGGCGACCGGCTGCACCGCGACCACTACCGTCGGCCCTCGCAAACGGATCGACCTGACACTCGCCGCAGGTCTCGTCGCGCCGGGGAGCAGGCTGGGCGACTTCGTGTGGCTGGACAAGGACAAGGACGGCCTCCAGAGCCGCGACGAGCTCGGCGTCCCGGATGTGAAGGTGACGCTGAAGGACGCTTCCGGCAAGGAGGCGGGCTCGACCGTGACGGGGCCGGACGGGCGGTACGCCTTCGAACGGGTGGTTCCGGGCTCGTATCAGGTGTGCTTCGACGTCGGCTCGCGTCGGCTGACGAAGTCCGGCGCCGCGCATCACGACGGCACCGACTCGGCGGCGGACCCCGCGACCGGCTGCACGCCGGTGGCCTCGCCGTCGGCACCGGAGGATCTGACCAGGGACGCCGGGCTGATCGATCCGTGAATTGTCGGTGGTTGCCGCTAACGTCGCTCACCGTGACTTCCCATCTCGACGCCACCCGCGAGTCCTACGACACCGTCGCCGAGGACTACGCGGCGCGGATCGGACCGCTCTTCGACCAGGAGCCGATCAGCCGCGCGATGCTCGCCGCGTTCGCCGAACAGGTGCGCGGCCCGGTCGCCGACGTCGGCTGCGGTCCCGGCCACGTCACCGCGCACCTGGCGTCGCTCGGCCTCGACGTCGTCGGTGTCGACTTGTCGCCGAAGATGGTCGAGATCGCTCGTCGTCAGTATCCCGACCAGCGGTTTTCGGTCGGCTCGATGACCGCGTTGGATTTCCCGGACGGCGAGCTGGGCGGTCTCGTCGCCTGGTGGTCGATCTTCCACCTGCCACCGGAGGAGCTCCCGGCGGTGTTCGCGGAGTTCCGCCGCACGCTCGTGCCCGGTGGGCAGGTGCTGCTCGGGTTCCATGTCGGAGACGAGCGGCTGAGCCCGGAGACGGCGTACGGCCACCCGGTCACCTACGACGCCTACCTGCTGGATCCCGGCCGCGTCGCGGAGTTGCTGGGGCAGGCGGGCTTCGCGGTCACCGCGCGGCTGGCCATGGAAGGGAGGAAATGGCCACAGTCCTGCCTGTCCGGCCGCGCGGTTTGACTCGCGGGTCGCGGACCTGATCTCCTGCGCACGCAACCGAGGCGGGCGGGGCCATGACGCAGACGAACACGACGACGGGTGAGAACACGCCCGACTGGCCTTCGCGCGCCTGGTACCTGAGGCCGTCGACCTGGACTTGGTTCGGGTTCGGCCTGGTGTTGATGGTCTACGCCGACCTGGCCTGGCGCCGCCGCTGGATGAGCGACGACGGGCTGATCGTGCTGCGGACGGTCCGGCAGATCCTCGCGGGCAACGGGCCGGTGTTCAACGTCGGCGAGCGGGTCGAGACCAACACGAGTCCTTTGTGGACGGCCGTGCTGAGTGTGCTCGGGCTGATCCCGGGGGTGCCGCTGGAGTGGGTCTCCGTGGTCACCGGGCTGGTCTTCTCGGTCGCCGGGTTGTTCTTCGGCCTGGACGGCGCGCGGCGGCTCTATCAGCCGCTGGCGTTCCATGGACTCGCGCCCGCCGGGGCGCTGGTGATCTGCGCGCTGCCGCCGTTCCGCGACTTCGCGACGTCCGGGCTCGAAACCGGGCTGATCACCTTGTGGCTGGGCGGCACCTGGTGGCTGCTCGTCCGCCGAACGTCCACAATGGACGATCTGCGCACCTGGCCGGTCGCGCTCGTCGCCGGCCTGGGGCCGTTGGTGCGGCCCGATCTCGCGCTGTTCAGTGCCGTCGCCCTGGTGGCGTTGCTCGTCCTCGCGCGGCCGAAACGTCGCCGCATCGTGGGCCTGATGGCCGTGGCTGCCGCGCTTCCGTTGGCGTATCAGGTGTTCCGGATGGGCTACTACGGTCTGCTGACGCCGAACACCGCGCTGGTCAAGGAGGCTTCGGAGGCGAACTGGGCCCGTGGATGGGCGTACCTCGCCGACCTTGTCCAGCCGTACTGGCTGTGGCTCCCGCTGCTGCTGCTCGCCGCCGCGGTCGTCACGGTCTCGTCCACTATGGACAAGACCTTCGTGGTGCTCACCGCGGTTCCGGTGGCCGGAGCGGTGCTGCTCGCGGGGTACGTGATCCGGGTCGGCGGGGATTTCATGCACGGGCGCATGCTGCTCCCGGCGCTGTTCTGCCTGCTCCTGCCGGTGCTGGCCCTGCCGGTGACGAGGGTGACCGTGTCGCTTCTGGTCGCCATCGGGATCTGGGCGTTCGTGGCCGCCGCGTCGCTTCGTCCGGCGTACTCGGCGTCTCCGCGCGCCGTGGGTGTCACGGACGAGCGAGCGTTCTGGTCGCGGTCGACCGGGCACGAACATCCGATCCTGGCGGAGGACTACGCCGGTCACCCGCTGATGCCGTCGGCGCTGGCGGCCGTCCGGGGCGTGGAAGGTCCGGCGGTGCTGATCCAGGACTACGCGACCAGGCGCTGGTACGCGTACCCGTCGGACCGGCCGTACGTGACCGTAGCGGCGGACAGCATGGGCGCGCTCGGCCTGCTGATCCCGCTCGACATGCGGCTGCGCGACGGTTACGGCCTCGCCAACCCGTTCGCCGCGCATTCGACGTCGCTCCCCGGCGGCCGCCCCGGCCACCAGAAATGGCTGCCCCCGGTGTGGGAGCTGGCGAATTCGGCGCGGCTCCCGATCGCCGAGGGCGGCCCGGTCCGCGGCGAGGACGTCGCCGCCGCCCGAGCGGCCCTCGACTGCCCGGCTCTCGTGGCGATCGACGCGTCGGTGCGGGCTCCCCTGACGTTCGGCCGCTTCGCGGACAACCTCACCGGTTCCTTCACCCGCGGTTCCGTGCGTTTCCCGAGGGTGGCGACGCCTCCCGTCGTGTGCGCCCCCTGATCACGCGAGTTACGCCTCCAATCACGCGAGTTCGCCTTCCAATCACGCGAGATACGCTTTCGAGCCCGCGAGACCGCCGTACTAGCGTGGCGTCATGGCTGATCTCCCCTTGGCTCTCGTCACCGGCGCCACCCGCGGTATCGGTGCCGCGGCCGCCCGCGCGCTCGCCCCGACCCACCGGTTGCTGCTCGGCGGCCGCGACGCCGACGCGCTCGGCGAACTGGCGGGCACACTGCCCGAGGCGAAGCCGTGGCCGATCGACCTGACCGACACGGAGACACTGGAGACGGCGACGGCCGAAATCGGCGAGCTGGACGTGCTGGTGCACTCGGCGGGCGTGGCGCGGCTCGGCACCGTCGAGACCGCGACCGACGCCGACTGGCGGGCGAACTTCGAGGTCAACGTCCTCGGCGTCGTCACGCTGACCAGGCTGTTGCTGCCCGCGCTGCGTGCTTCGAAGGGGCACGTCGTCGTGATCAACTCGGGCGCCGGGCAGAACGCGCGGCCGGGCTGGGGCCCGTACGCCGCGAGCAAGTTCGCCGTCCGGGCTTTCGCCGACTCGCTGCGCGAGGAGGAGTCCGCGCTCCGGGTGACGTCGATCTACCCCGGCCGTACGGACACCGAAATGCAGCAGGCGATCGTCGCCGACGAGGGCCGCGCGTACGAACCGGAACGCTTCCTGCGCCCCGAATCCGTCGCGGCCGCCGTCCTCGCCGCGGTCTCCGCCACCGGTGACGCGCACCCGACCGAGGTGATCCTCCGGCCGCGCGGCCTGGTCTGACCCTCGCGTTCCCGGAGGTTCCCAATGTCGCATTCGAGACGCTCAGCGCCCCAAATGCGACATTGGGAACCCGCTCTCTTCGCCGCCGGCCCGTGCCTTGCGCCCAATGTGGCACCGGGGCCACTCAACGTCCCCCATGCCACATTGGCCGCGCGCCCCAGTTGTCCACAGCCCCTCACCGTTGTGGACAACCAGCCCCTGACCAGCACTTTTCCCGGGGCCTGCCCGGCCACCCCCGATAGACTGGCCTCGGGGCCGCCCCCTGGGACGGGTGGGGGGCTGCGTAAGTGAGTTAAGAGCGCAGGCGCGCGGAGGTGTGGGCGACTTCCGCCTGCACCTTCGCGCGGTCCACCCGCAGGGGTTCGCCGTCGCCGACGACCTGCTCGCCCGCCACCCACACGTCACGAACGCGGCGCGAGCCCGCGGCCCACACCAGGTTCGCGAGCAGTTGCGTGTCGGGCACGTCGATGCCGGTCGCGAAGGCCGGGTCGTCGAGGTCGACGTGCACCATGTCCGCCCACCGGCCGGTTTCCAGCGCGCCGATGTCGGTCCGGCCCAGCGCGTCCGCGCCGCCGCGGGTGCCGAGCAGGAACGCGTCCGCCGCGGTCAGCACGGTCGAGTCACCGGTCGCGAGCCGCGCGAACATCGCCGAGAGCTGCAATTCCTCCCACAGATCGATGTCGTCGTTCGACGCCGGGCCGTCGGTGCCGAGCCCGACGGCGACGCCCGCCTTCCGCAGCTCCGTCACCCGGGCGATGCCCGAGGCGAGCTTCGCGTTCGATCCGGGACAGTGCGCCATCCCGACGCCGCGCGCGGCGAACAACGCGATGTCCTCGTCGGACAGGTGGATCGCGTGCGCGGCCAGCGTCCGGCCCCGCAGCATCCCGACCTTCTCCAGCAGCGCGGGCACCGAACCGTGCGCTTCACGCTGCTTGACGTCTTCGAGCGCCGCCTCGGCCACGTGGATCTGCACCAGCGCGCCACGCTCGGCCGCCGATTCCGCGGTCGCCCGCAGCGCTTCCTCGTTCAGCATGTACGCCGAGTGCGGCCCGTAGCCGACCTCGATCCGGTCGCCGGGCCCGAACCGGAGACCGTCGGTGTCGATCCAGCGTTCGATGCTCTTCAGCATCGCGCGCCAATCCATCCCCGGCAGTTCCATGATCGGCGGACCCAGCACCACCCGGCCACCGGTGGCGAGCACCGCGTCGGCGAGCTGCTCGCCTTCGAAGTACATCTCCGCGCTGGTCGTGACGCCGTGCCGCAGCATCTCGATCGAACCCAGCGTCATGCCGGTGCGGATGTCGGCGGGCTCCAGCTTCGCCTCGGCAGGCCAGATGATCTCTGTCAGCCACGGCAGCAGCGGCAGGTCGCCGCCCATCCCGCGCAGCAGCGTCATCGGGCTGTGCGCGTGCGCGTTGATCAGACCGGGCAGGAGGATGCCGCTCAACCGGGTCACGGGAGCGGACGTTTCGGGGGCCCCGGTCAGGGGACCGACATGGGTGACGCGGCCCGTCTCGTCCACGTCGACCACGGCGTCACGCAGCAACGAGCAAGCGGGGTCGGCGGGGAGAACGACAGGAGCGTGGAAACGGCGTTGCATGAAGGGAGCTTACTTTCAGTCCACGACGCCGCTCCGCCACGCCCAAGCCGCGATCTCCACCCGGTTCCGCGCGCCGACCTTGCCCTGCACGGACGCCAGATGCGTCTTCACCGTGGACAGCGACAGGAACAGCTCGGCCCCGATCTCGGTGTTCGTCAGCCCCTTCGCGGCCGCCTTGACCACATCCAGCTCTCGCGCGGTCAACGGCTCCGAAGGCGGGGTGACGTCGCGTTTCACCGCTCCGCCGTCGAAATGCTTCAGCAGCCGGACGGTGATCTGCGGCGACACCAGCGCGTCCCCGCGCGCGGCCGCCCGCACGGCTTCGATCAGCAGCGCGGGCCCGGCGTCCTTCAGCAGGAACCCGCTCGCGCCGTTCCGCAGCGCGGTGTGCACGTACTCGTCGAGGTCGAACGTCGTGACCACCACGACCTTCAGCGGATCGGCGACGTCCGGGCCCGCCAGCTGCTTGGTGACCTCGAGACCGTCGATCCCCGGCATGCGGATGTCCAGCAGGCAGACGTCCGGCCGCAGTTCGCGCGCCTTCGCGACCGCCGAGACGCCGTCCGGTACGTCGGCGACCACCTCGATGTCGTCCTGCGCGTCCAGGATCATCCGGAAGCCGATCCGCACCATGTCCTGGTCGTCGGCGATCAGTACCCGGATCACTCTTCTCCTTCAAGTGGTAGCCACGCTTCGACGCGCCATCCGCCGCCCGGCGCCCGTCCGGCGGAGAGCCGGCCGTGCAACAGGGCGACCCGTTCGCGCATGCCGATCAGACCGTAGCCGCCCGACCCGCCGGCCGGACGGCCCTGTGTCTCTCGCCCGTCGTCGGTCACCTGGAGGTGCAGTTCGTTCTCCTTCACCTCGGCGATGACCAGCGCCTCCTTCGCGCCGGACGCGTGCTTGCCGATGTTCGTCAGCGACTCCTGCACCAGCCGCAACGCCGATCGCCCGACCTCGTGCGGCACGTTCGGCGGCAGTTCGAGCTTCATCGACGTCTTCACGCCGTGGTTGGACCGTTCGATCAGCGTCCGCAGATCGGCGGCGAGATCGGTGGTGGCCTGTTCGCTGAACTCGCTGCTCCCGGCCGGGGCGTCACCGCGCATACTTCGCACGAGCCGCCGCATCGCCGCGAGCGCCTCCACCCCGGCGTCCTCGATCCGGCCCATCGCCTCGACCGCGACCTGCGGATTCTTCTCGCCCATCATCTTCGCCGCCTGCGCCTGCACGACGATCCCGGTGACGTGGTGGGCGACGACGTCGTGCAGTTCCCGCGCCAGCGCCATCCGCTCCGACGTCTGCGCGTCGCTGATCGCCGACTGGATCACCTGCGTGCGTTCCGAATCCCGTGACCGCAGCGCCAGGCCGATCGCCACCGAGATACCGAGCAGCAGCAGCGCGGCGACGACGAGGCCGGCGATGTCGTCCGGGTCGGTCATCAGCCGGGGCGTCGGCCGTTTGGTGTTCAGGATGGCGGCCACCGCGACCACCATCGACAGCCCGGCGATCCGGGACGCGGCCTTGCTCAGCCCGACCGCCCGGACCAGCGTGACCACCAGGCCCATCCCCGCCACGACCTGCGTGCCCGGCACGCCGCCGGGGGTCGGGTAGTCGTAACGGAGCCGGAGGAACGGTGTCACCAGCGCCGAAAGCAGCATGACCGCGGTGAGCGCGACCATCGCGTCGGCCGGCCGCCGTGGCGCCGCGATCGCGATGATCGCCGCGACGATCGAGCAGACCAGGATGGGGAAGCCGTGTGCCCCGCTCTCGTAGGTGAAGCCGAACTCCAGGATCAGCGCGACGCCCAGCAGGCCGATGAGCGGCCATTGGCCCATCACCAGCTTGTTGAGCTTCTGCAGCTTCTCGTAGTTCTTCGGATGCGCCGTCCGGTCGCGTCCGGGGATCGCGAAGAGCAGTGTGCCGCCCAGCAGGAGTCCGCCGAACAGCATCGCCTGCGCCATGGTGCCGTTCGACTCGCTGCCGGAGTAGTACCGGCCGGACACCGCGGTCAGGGTGGCGAGCACCAGGCCGGTGATCACGGCGAACGCGACACCCGGCCGCGTCCGGCGCGCGGCGTAGAACAGGACCTCGACCCCCGCCACCACCTCGGTGATGGACAGGTGGGCGAGCACGCTCGAATAGGTCGGGATGTCGAAATACCGGACGACCAGCGTGTACGCCACCAGCACGACCGAGGCCGCGACGGCGGCGACGGCGGCCCGTTTCTGTGCCCAGAGCGCGCAGAACACCATCGCGAAGATGCCGGGGAAGAGCAGAAGATCGATCCCGCGCGGGCCTGTGTCGTCGAAGGCGGCGTCGGTCACGAAGACCAGGTCGAACGCGAGCGCGGCCAGCAGGACGACGGCGGGCATGCCGATACGTCGCGCGAGCGCACTCACCCGCGCGGGGAACTTGTTCTGGGCCGGACCTGCTGTCACACCGTGACGGTAGAGGATCGGCCGCCGTCCGCACCTTGGCCGACCGGCCCGAGCCGGGTCGGCCGATCGGCCGATGCGCGAGTGATCAGCACTGGCCGTCTGCCCGAAGTGGACACCGGCGGTTCACCGCGAAGCTCTTTCCCGAAGCAGAACACAAGTGACTGACTAGGGAGAATCACGGTGGTAGATCCACAGTGGACAGGGCAGCCGGTGCTTTCGGGCCGCGGGCTGGTGAAGCGGTACGGCACGCAGCACGCGCTGGCCGGGATCGACATCGACATCCAGGCGGGTGACGCGGTCGCCATCGTCGGGCCTTCCGGCTCGGGCAAGACCTCCCTGCTGCACGTGCTCGCCGGGATCCTCCGCGCCGACTCCGGGCAGATCTTCCTTGCCGGACAGCGGGTCGACCAGCTCAACGAGCGCAAGCGCAGCGAGCTGCGGCGCACCGAGTTCGGCTTCGTGTTCCAGTCCGGCATGCTCGTCGCGGAACTGAGCGCCGAGGAGAACGTCGCACTGCCGTCGCTGCTGGGTGGCAAGGGCCGCAAGGAATCCATCGAGGCGGGCCGCGAATGGCTGGCGAAGCTCGGCCTCGCGGGCAAGGAGAAGCGCCGCCCCGGTGAGCTTTCCGGTGGCGAGGCGCAGCGCGTCGCGATCGCACGGGCGCTGACCCACCGGCCGAAGGTGATCTTCGCCGACGAGCCGACCGGCGCGCTCGACACCCGCACCGGCCGCGCCACCATGGACGCCCTGCTAGCCGCGGCCGCCGACAGCGGTGCCGCCGTGATCGTGGTTACTCACGACCGCGAGCTCGCCGAAGCCATGCCACGCACCGTCTCCATCCGGGACGGCCTGATCGCGACGAGGCTGGCCGCCTGATGAACAGCTTCCAGCTGGCCATGCGGGTGCTCCGGGTCGACCGCCGGACCCGCACTTCGGCCATCCTCACCGCGGTCGGGGTCGCCGTCGCGACCAGTCTGGTGCTTCTGCTGGCGTCCCTTCCGGGTGCCACGCAGGCCCGCTCCCAGCGGGCCATCTGGCAGGACATCGGCAGCTACTACTCCCAGTCCGGCGAGAGCCAGGGGCCGGCGCCGCTGCTGATGGCGGCCAACAAGGACTTCTCGGGCGACCGTGAGATCACCCGCGTCGACATCGCCTTGACCGGCACTTCGCCGATGCTCAGCCTCCCGCCGGGCATCCCGCGGCTGCCCGCTCCCGGCGAGTCGATCGTCTCCCCCGCCCTCGGGAAACTGATCCAGTCGACGCCGCAGGCGCAGCTCGGGGACCGGTTCGGCAAACTCGTCGACGCGCTCGGACCCGAATCGCTGATGTATCCGGAGCAGCTGGTCGCCGTCGTCGGCCACACCCCGGAGTCGATGCCTAAGACGGCGATGGCGGCGGACGGCTTCCCGAACAAGGAGGCGAAGCCCGATCCGCTGCTCGAACTGCTCGCCTGGGTCGGTGTGATCGTCCTGCTCGTGCCGAGCCTGGTGCTCGTCGCGTCTTCGGCCAGGCTCACCGCCGCCCGGCGTGAGCTGCGGATGGCGGCGCTCCGGCTGGCCGGGGCGACCCCCGGCCAGGTGACGAAGATCGTCGCCGCCGAGACGGCGTTGTCCGCCGTGGTCGGCGCGCTGCTCGGCATCCTCGTGGCACCGGCGCTCCAAGGCCTCTCGACGTTCGTCCCGTGGGGCGGCGGAACGTGGCTCGCGTCGGACTTCAGCCTGACGATCGGCTCGACCATCGCGGTCGCCGTGGCGATCCCGCTGCTGGTCGTCCTCGCCGGGGTCCTCGGCATCCGCCGGGTGCTGAAGACGCCGCTGTTCGCGGCTTCGGCACACGCTCGCAAGCCGTTGCACTGGTGGCGGCTGCTCGCGGTCCCGGTGGCCGGTGCCTTCTTCCTCTTCGCGGTCGCCCAGGACGACGCCAGCTTGCCGATGGTGATGCTCGGACTGTTCCTGCTGGTCGGGTCGGCGGCGATCATCGGACCGTGGGTCACGTCGGCGGTCGGGGGCACGTTCGTCCGGGTCTGGCGCAAACCGGCGTCACTGCTTGCCGGCCGCAGGCTGCGCGACGACCCGAAGAGCGCCTACCGCGCCACCGCGGGTGTCGTGCTGGCCGTCTTCACCGGCTCGATGGCGCTCACCCTGCTGCCGTCGTTCGAATCGATGGCGGGCGGCGGCCGGACCTTCAAGGACAACGTCCTCTACGCCCAAGCCGACGCGGCCCAGGCGCAGCAGGTCGCCGACCAGACCAACGCCTCCCTCGCCCGCTACGGGATCACCGAGAAGGCCGTCTCGGTCGGGCAGGTCTACCTGTCCACCGGCGAACCGGGCACCCGCTCCCAGAGCTTGAACCGGGCCTTCGTGATGACCTGTGAGGACGCCACGAAACTCCTGCGGGTGAACATCGGCGGTTCCTGCCAGCCGGGTCCTGCGATCTACAGCAGTTATCAGATCAACCCTGCGGAGTACCGCGTGCTGTCGGAGTACGACAAGGCCGGTCCGCAGCTGGATCCGAAGACTCCCGTGCACCTTTTCCCCAAGGGCGACGAGGACACGTCCAGCACGGTCGTCATCGACCCGGCCCTGGTCCCCGCGGGGGTCACGCCGGAGCGCTTCGACGTGATCGTGCCGACCACCGCGGAGAACGCCGAGGTCGTGCGGACCGCGCTGGTCGGGGCGGCACCCGGTCAGGAGGTCGGCAGCCGTGGCCTGCACCTGATCGGTCAGCAGCAGGAGCTCGGAGACCTGCGCCGGGTCACCGTGATCGGCCTGATCGCCGCCGGCGTGCTCGCCGGGTGCAGCGCGGCCGTGGCGACCGCGGGCTCGGTGATGGACCGCCGCCGCACCTTCGGGGCGCTCATCGCGGCCGGGACACCGGTCCGGGTGCTGGCGAGGGCGCTGCGAATGGAAGCGGCCCTGCCCGCGATGGTGGCCACCCTCGGCGCGGGGGCGGTCGGGATCGGCGTCGGCATGGGGCTCTACAGCCTGGTCGAGAAGGACTCGGTCGTGCTGAGCCCGTGGCTGCTGGCGCCCGTGGTGCTGGGAATCGGGGTGGCGTTGCTCGGGGCATCCGTCTCGACCCCGGCGCTCAAACGGGTGCAGTCGGAGCCTCTGGCCGACGAATAAAAAGTTCGCCCGAATGGCGTCATGGCGCCTGGGCGGGCAGGTCTCGTGGGTGGAGTCGGTGGTGATCCACCCACGGGCCGGGTGCCCGGTCGTCTCTCTGTCGGGGGAGGGACGAACGGGCACCGGGGACGCGCAGGGGGCGTTCCGAGGCGCGGGGGTGTGAAGAAAGGGCCGGTCAGGGACGTGGGGACGTCCTGGCCGGCCCTTTCTGTGTCTCGTGAGCGGAAGGCTGGGGAGTTGCGAACGTGGCTTTCGCAACATCGGCGGTGGACCGGACAGGGCTCTGACGCGAGGTCGTTCAGACCCGCTCGAAGATCAGGTCGTGCGAGACCCGCCCCTCGACGTCGGCGCGGTTCTCGAACTTCGTGATCGGCCGCCACTCCGGCCGCGGCGCCCAGCCTCCGGGCTCATCGGCGTGCCGGTTGCGCAGGAGCGGCTCGGCCGAGCAGACCTCCATCATCTGCTCGGCGTAGTTCTCCCAGTCGGTTGCCATGTGGAAGGTGCCGCCCGGCGCCAGCCGCGACGCCACCAGCGAGACGAACTCCGGCTGCACGATCCGTCGCTTGTGGTGCCGCTTCTTCGGCCACGGGTCCGGGAAGAACAGCCGGACGCCGGCCAGCGAGCCCGGCTCCACGTGCGAGGTCAGCAGCACGACGGCGTCACCGTGCATGAGCCGCAGGTTCTTCACCCCGAGCTTCTCGGCGCGCAACATCAGCTGGCCGAGCCCCGGGTCGTAGACCTCGACCGCGACGTAGTTGAGTTCCGGCGCGGCGGCGGCGAGCTGGGACGTGGTCTCGCCCATGCCCGAACCGATCTCCACCATCACCGGCGCCCGCCTGCCGAACCAGTCGTCGAAGTCCACCGGTCCTTCGGGCAGTTCGCCGACGGTACGGCCGAGCGACGGCCAGAGTTCGTTCCAGGCTCGCTGCTGCCCGACGGTCATCCGGCCGCCGCGTTTGACATAGCTGACCACGCTGCGCATCCGTGGCTGGTCCTCGTTTTCCACCAGCCCATTAAACGCGGCGGCAGTGTTCATCGGCGAACCCGCATCCGCGATCACGTCGGCAGGGCGATGCGTTGGTAGACCGCGTCACTTCGGTCGACGGGCGCCCTGCCACCTCGATAGCGGGCCTTCGGCCGGGCGGGTTCGGGCTGTGGCCGATTTTCAGATCAGGCCTTCAGCTCCGCCCAGCGGGCTACCGGACCGCTTCGAACTCCCCCAGCCGCGAGCGCAGCCCCGCGAATCCGGCGACCGCGATCGGCGAGGGCGTCGTGCTGGAATGGGCGGGGAGAACGTCGATCCAGCCGTCGTGGCGGCTGGTGTTCAGCACCGTGGTCGGGATCGAATGCCCGGACGCTCCGCGTTCAGAGGGCATGAACTCCCAGTAACCGGATTCTCCGTCCGCGGCCCACGGGACGAATTCCCAGCCGGGACGCCTGCCGAGCAGACCGGCGATTCGATCTTCGATACGGAAACCGAGTTCCCGCGATTCGAGTCTGCCGTCCACGACGGCGCGAAGCCACCATGGCGCGGGAATTTCGCCGTGCATTCCGCTGGACGCGCGGTACAGCGCCACAACGAGATCTTCGGGCGCGCGGTGTACCCAGGCGCGGCGGATATCGGATGGCCGGGTCGCGGACGCGACCGTGCGGGGCAGTTCGATCGCCTGTGACCATTCGAGGTCGAGCATGGGCTCGAGCCGCGGCTGCATACTTTCCGTGCGGGCTTGCGGGATCGCGCGTTCTACTCCCTGACCGGAATCCACCGTCAAGGATCACCTCCGGGGCCGAGAGCCGAAAATAGGCTCATCCCGAGCATCGCCCGGTCAGGAACAGTATGTCCGCTTCGTGTGAGAGAAGCCACAACCTCTTAACGTGGACTTAACTCCTTTGGCCGCGGTAAAAGCTCACGCATCCCTTCGATGGGTGATCATCAGCCCGGCCGCATAGACAACCACGCAGATGCCGCCGAAATAAGCCAAATAGCCCCACGGCCCCAGCGGCGGTTCGAGTTTCAACATCGACACCGTGAGACCCGGCCCGGAAAACTGATTCGCCGCGAAGAACGGCATCCACTGGTAGATGTCGTTGCCCACTTTCGGAATCAGCACGACGAGTCCCTCGAGTACCTGCGTCCAGGCCAGCGCGAACCCGAGCGCGAACGCGGGGCTGCGGAACAGCAGTCCGAGGCCGACGCCGAGCAGACCGGTCAGGAAGAAGGTCAGGCCCTGGCCCGCCACCGCACGCCAGTCGGCGCCCGAAGCCAGGCCAAGGTCGGCGGCCGGTTTGATCAGGTACGCGACCGCCCACGAGCCGAAGCCCACCAGCAGCCCGATCAGCCCGGAGAACACCCCGACGACGGCGCCCTTAGCCAGCAGGGCGGGTACGCGCGACGGCACCGCCTGGAAGGTGAGCTTCATCGTGCCCCAGTTGAACTCCGTCGCCGCCGCGAGGATGGCGAGGACCAGCACCACGGTGCGGCCGAGCGCGCTGGCGACCTGTGTCGAGGTGACGCCTGACTGGCCTTCGAGCGGCACGAAGCCGAAGAAGAGCGCGGTGTAGCCCAGTGCGACCACCACCGCGATGGCCGCGCACCACCAGGGAGCGCGCGTGCTCAGCAGCTTGATCCGCTCCGCGCGGAGCATGTTCGCCGCGGTCATCGGGCCACCTCCGGTACGCCGGCGCCGTACTCGACGGCCTCGGCGGTGAGTTGCATGTACGCCTGTTCGAGCGAGCCGGCGAGCGGCTTCAGCTCGTGGAGGGTCGCGCCGGCGGCGAACGCGAGTTCGCCGATGGTGTCACTGTCCATTTCGGACACGACGAGCGCGCCGTCCTCCTCGCGGAACTCCGCGCCCTTGTCGGTCAGCGCCGTGCGCAGCTCCGGCAGATGCGGGCTGCGGACCCGCACGCCGAGGCCCTTCGCCCGTCCGACGAATTCCTCCATCGTGCCCTGGTAGATCAGCTTCCCCCGGCCGATCACGACGAGGTCCTGCGCGGTCTGCGCCATCTCCGGCAGCAGGTGGCTGGACACGAACACGGTGCGCCCCTCGGCGGCGAGCGCGTGCATCAGCTTCCTGATCCACACGATGCCTTCGGGGTCGAGCCCGTTGACCGGCTCGTCGAACAGCAGCACCCGTGGGTCGCCGAGCAGCGCCGTGGCGATCCCGAGCCGCTGCGACATCCCGAGCGAGAACTGCCCGGCCCGTTTGCGGGCGACCGAGTCGAGCCCGACCAGCCGGAGTACCTCGTCGACGCGCTTGTCCGGCAGGCCGTTGGTCGCGGCGATCCACCGGAGGTGCTCGCGGGCGGTGCGGCCGGGATGCCGCCAGGTGGCGTCGATCATGCCGCCGACCGTCCGAAGTGGATCACGAAGCTCGCGGTAGGCCATGCCGTCGATCGTCACCGAGCCCGAAGTCGGGTTGTCGAGCCCGAGCATCATCCGCATGGTGGTGGACTTCCCCGCCCCGTTGGGGCCGAGGAAGCCCGTCACCCTTCCCGCTTCGGCGGTGAAGGAAAGTCCGTCGACGGCGAGCTTGTCGCCGTAGCGTTTCGTGAGTCCCGTGGCCTCGATCATCAGCCTCCCTCCAGTGGATTCCGACATTACGCGGGAAAGGACCGGGCTGCCCCCCGATAGGCGGCCCGGTCCTTGTTCCCTTTTCTCCCCGTCCGGATGTCTCGCTCCCCCGAGCGAGGCATCCGGCTTTCTCCCCTGTGGAAGTCCTTACGCGTCGCGCTTGTCCGCGACGAGCAGCGAGATGACCAGCAGCACCAGCGCGAAACCGGCGAAGTAGGCGAGCGACCCGGCCTGGCTCAACGGCGCGTTCGCCGCCGCGGGACCCGAGCCGTTGAGGAACCGGTCCGCGACGTGGAACGGCATCCAGTCGTAGATGTCCCTGCCGATCTTCGGGATGAGCTGGATCAGGTTCTCGACCGCGAGGGTGTAGATCAGCAGGAGCGAGATGGCGCCGGCGCTCTGCCGGATCAGGATGCCGACGGCGATCGCGATCACCGACGCGAGGGCGAACACCAGGCCGACCCCGGCGACGCTGATCCACTCCGCGCCGGTGTTCAGCGCGAGGTCCTCCGGCCGCATGATCGACGCGAGTGCCCAGGCGCCGAAGGCGGCGATCTCGCCGATCACCAGCGAGAGCATCGCGACGACGCCGGTCTTCGCCAGCAGCGCGGCGCGGCGGTTCGGCACCGCCTGGAACGTGGTGCGGATGGTGCCGAACCGGTACTCGGTGGTCACCGAAAGCGCGGCCAGCACCATGACCACGGTCATCCCGAAGACGTAGCCGAACTGGGACATGCCGACGTCGGTGAATTCCCCCGACGGCGCGGCGCCGGCGAAGATGGCGGCGAAGCCGATCACGACCGAGAGGGTGATCAGCGCGCACCACCAGGGTGAGCGTGTGGTGAACAGCTTGATGCGTTCCACGGCGAGCAGAGTCATGGCTTTTCTTTCCCTCAGAAGAGTGGCGGCTACTGGGCGGCGGTGACCACTTCGGCGGCTTCGGCTTCGAGACCGGTGTGGTACTCGACCGAATCGCCGGTGATCTGCATGAAGGCCTGCTCCAGGGAGCCGGTCTGCGGGCTGAGCTCGTGCAGCACGATCTGATTGGCCGCGGCGATCTCGCCGATCTTCTCACTGTCCAAACCGGACACGACGAGCGCTCGGTCGGCGTCGGTCACCTGGGCGCTCGCCTGCGTCAGCGCGGCGCGCAGCGCGGGCAGTTGCGGCGACCGCACCTTGACCGTGTTCTCGGCGGCCCGCGCCACGAAGTCCTCGGTGGAGGACTGGGAGATCAGCCGCCCCTTGCCGATCACGACCAGGTGGCTCGCGGTCAGCGCCATCTCCGAAAGGAGGTGCGAGGAAACGAACACCGTGCGGCCTTCGTCGGCCAGCCGGTGCATGAACTTGCGGATCCAGAGGATGCCCTCGGGGTCGAGGCCGTTGACGGGCTCGTCGAAGAGGAGGACCTCCGGGTCGCCCAGCAGGGCCGCCGCGATCCCCAGTCGCTGCGACATGCCGAGGGAGAACCCGCCGGCGCGCTTCCCGGCGACGCTAGTGAGCCCGACGATGTCGAGCACCTCGTCGACCCGGCCCGCCGGGATCTTGTTGGACCGCGCCATCCACTGCAGATGCGCCCGGGCCGACCGGTTGGGGTGCACCCATTTGGCGTCCAGCAGCGCGCCGACCGTCCGCAGCGGGTCCTTCAGTTCGCGGTAGAGCTTGCCCCCGATGCGCACCTGGCCCGAGGTCGGATTGTCCAGGCCGAGGATCATCCGCATGGTCGTCGACTTGCCGGCCCCGTTGGGGCCGAGGAATCCGGTGACCTCCCCGGCCGCGACGGAGAAGGACAGGTCGTTCACCGCCAGTGTCTTGCCGTACCGCTTGGTGAGGCCCGCTGCCTCGATCATGTCTGCTCCCCTCGGCGACTGCGAGAACAATCGTCGTCCATGTGGGTGGTCGAGCGCGTCATCCTGAGGTGCCAACCTGATACCCGACCTGAGACGTAGCTTGCCGTCTTCCGGCGGCGTACGCGATCGGTGATACCCCTGAGAGTGACCCTGATTCGCCGGGGTTAATGAATCGTGGTTCAATAATCACATGGCGAGACCCCGCACCATCACCGACGAGCGACTGCTGGAAGCGGCGGGGACCGTGATCGGCATGGTCGGCCCGGGTTTCACGCTGGCCCAGGTGGCGGCGGAAGCCGAGGTGGCGGTCGGCACCGTCGCCCAGCGGTTCGGTTCGAAAAACGGCCTCCTGCAGGCGTTGAGCCGGTTGAACACGCGATCCGTCGTGGGGTTGATGCGGGACTGCGGCGAGCTGGCCGATCCGGTGGAGGCGCTGCGCGCGGCGGTCGTCGTGATCTACGAGGGCTTGGGCACGGCGGAAACCGCGGCGAACCACCTCGGGCAGCTGGGCGTGGACATCGGTGATCCGGACCTTCGTGCCCTGCTGGGTGAGCATTTCGCCGCCGTGGAAGCGGAACTACGGCGGCTGACGCGGGTCGCGGCGGGTGACCTGCCGGGCGCGCCGGGGGTCGTCCGCGCCGCACGGGTACTGCTGGGGGTGGCGAACGGGGCCGCGCTGGACTGGTCGATACGGCCGCAGGGCCGGATCGTCGACCGGGTGGGGCAAGACGTGGACGCGGTGCTGACCGCGTGGAAAGGAGTGTCCTGAATGGACCGGAAAGTGGCCGTCGTCACGGGGGCGACGCGAGGATGTGGCCGGGCGATCGCGGTGGAGCTCGGCAGGCTCGGCTGGACGGTGTTCGTCACCGGCCGCACGACACGGGACCGGCAGTCGCCGATGAAGCGGGCGGAGACGATCGAAGACACCGCGGAACTCGTCGACGCGGCCGGCGGGCGGGGCATCCCCGTCCGGACCGACTTCACCGTGGTGTCCGATGTGGACGCGTTGAAGGAGCGAATCGAGTCCGAAGTGGACGGCCGGATCGACATCCTGGTCGACGACGTCTGGGGTGGTGACCCGTTCGCGGACTTCGACGGGGCGTACTGGGACTCCAGCCTCGACGACGCGCTCACACTGGTGCACAACGCGATCGACACACATCTGATCGCGTTGCACCGGCTGCTTCCGCTGGTGGTCAAGCGGAAAGGCGGGCTCGTCATCGAGGTCACCGACGGCGACCACGACGAGTACGTCGGCGCGGGGATCCCCTACTTCCTCGCGAAGTGCGGGATCCGCGCGATCGGCAGGGCGCTCGGCGCCGAGTTGAAGAAGTACGACTGCGTCGGCATGACCGTCACGCCGGGCTTCCTGCGTTCGGAAGCCATGCTCGACCACTTCGGGGTCACCGAGGAGACGTGGCGGGACGCGGTCGGCAAGTCCGCTCCGGTCGACTTCGCCATCTCGGAGACCCCGGCGCTGCTCGGGCGGGGCGTCGCGAAGCTGGCGACCGACCCGGAGGTCGCGCGGTTCGCGGGCAAGACGCTCGCGTCGTGGACGTTGATGAACGAGTACGGCCTGACCGACGTCGACGGCTCACGCCCCGACTTCGGCAAGTGGATGGCCGAAGTGCGGGACGCGGGCAAGGATCCGGAGACGGCGGAGCACGCCCTGTACCGCTGAGACCGGTGCTGGCCGGGAGCTACTTTCGTGGGCGGGGGCCGGTGCTGGGCTGAAGGCTCCCTTCGCCGCGTCTGATGCGGTGAAAGGAGCCTTCAGCGTCGTCGGATACGGGAGTCGTGAGTGGCGTTCCGGGTTCGAGGCGGAGCCCCGGCCGCGGTCGTGTCGTCCGTCCAGTCACGCGTGTCGTCCGTCTGATCACGCGTGTCGTCCGATCCGGTCACGAGACCTGACCCATTCGGTACCGGTGTCTCTTCCGGTACTGCCGGGTCAGCCGTGGCCAGGACACGCCACGTCTGCCTTGCCCTCACTACTTCTTCCCGGCCAGCACGTCCAGGTAATGCTGGTTGAACATGACGCCGAGGACGTTGCCGAACGGGTCGACGACGGCCGCGGTCACGAAGCCCGGCCCGCGCTCGATGATCGGCTCGTACTCGTTCGCGCCCTTCTCGAGCAGCTTCGCGAAGGCGTCCTCGACGTTGTCGACCGCCCAGTTCGCGATGGCACCGCCCGGGCCGGGCTGGGCCAGCGGCGGCCGGAAGTCGCCCCGGACCAGGCCGAACTCGTGCTGGTAGTCGCCGATGCGGAACTCGACGTACGCCGGCGTCCCGTCGGGACCGTTGCGGACGAAGTACGGCTCGATCCCGAAGAGATCGGAGTACCACTCGATCGCGGCGGTCATGTCGTCGGCGTAGAACGTGGTGGTGGTGAGACCTCGCAGCATTTCCTTCTCCTCAGGTAGTGGCTCCGAAGACAAGGATCCGCCGCAAAGTGCTCACCGAATGACCACTTTTCCGAGGACTTCTCAGGTGACCCCTGGACGCGCCAGCCCGGTCTCGTAGGCGAGCACGACGGCCTGCACCCGGTCACGCAGATCCAGCTTCGACAGGATCCGCCCGACGTGCGTCTTCACCGTCGCCTCGGAAAGGAACAGTGTCTCGGCGATCTCCAGGTTCGAGAGGCCCTTCGCGATCAGCACGAGCACCTCCCGTTCCCGTTCGGTCAGGACGTCGAGCTCGGCCGCGTCCCGCAGGGGTTTCCCGCCGCCGCCGACGAACCGGTCGAGCAGCCGCCGGGTCACCGACGGCGAGACCACGGCGTCGCCCGAAGCGACCGCCCGCAGCGCCGACACCAGGTGATCCGGCTGGGTGTCCTTCAGCAGGAACCCGCTCGCCCCGCCCTGCAACGCCGAATAGACGTACTCGTCCAGGTCGAACGTCGTCATCACGAGCACCCGCGCCGTCCCGGCCTCGACGATCCGCTTCGTCGCCTCGACCCCGTCCAGCACCGGCATCCGGACGTCCATCAGCACGACGTCGGGCCGCAGTTCCTCCGCCAGGCGGATGGCCTGCGCGCCGTCACCCGCCTCGCCGACGACATCGATGTCGGCCTGTGCGCCCAGGACCATCCGGAACCCGACGCGCATCAATTCCTGGTCGTCGACGACCACCACCCGTATCACGTCGCCAACCTAACCGGGAGCCTCGCGTGCACCTGCCACCCTCCACCGGGGGCGGGCCCGACCTCCAGCGTGCCGCCGAAGACGTTCGCCCGTTCCCTCATTCCGATCAATCCGTTCCCACCGGGGACGGTGAGTCTTCGCGGCGGCGCGGCGTGCTTGGCCGCCGCGGGCACCAGCTGTTTCGCGCGGCCGGCGCCGTCGTCGGTGACCTTGACGTCGATCACGTCCGCCTCCCGGCGCACCACCACCTCGGCTTGCGCGCCCTGACCGGCGTGTTTCAGCGTGTTCGTCAGCGATTCCTGCACGATCCGGTACACGCCGAGGGACACCCCGGCGGGCAGCCCGGCGAGCGCGTCCGAACCGATCGCCAGCGTCACCGGCACCCCGGCCTGGCGGATCCGGTCCGCGAGGTCGGTCAGCGCGCTGGCGTCCGGCTGCGGCACGCGCGGCTCGTCGTCGCCGTCGCTGCGGAGCACGTCCAGCAGCCGCCGCAGCTCGGCGAGCGCGCCGCGGCCGGTCTCCGAAATCGTCTGCAAGGCCCGTTTCGCCATCTCGGGGTTCCCGTCGACCGCGTAGGACGCGCCGTCGGCCTGCACGACCATCACGCTCACCGCGTGCGCGACGACGTCGTGCAGTTCACGGGCGATACGCCCGCGTTCCTCGCCGACGGCGATCCTGGTCGCCTGGTCCCGTTCCGTCTCAAGTAGATGCAACCTGGCTTCCACCTCCTCGTGATAGGCGCGCCTCGCGCCGGCGAACTCGCCGAGCGTCCAGCACAGCGCGCTGGAGAAGACGCCGATGATCGCCAGCACCCAGACGTCCTCCGGCGGGTCGGCCCACAGCTGGATCGCCGAGGTGACCAGCGTGATCACCAGGTACAGCAGGCCCTGTTTGCGCCCGACGTAGACCAGCACCGAGTAGATGCCGATCATCATCGCCAGCCCGCTCGCCGCGCCGAGTTCCAGCGCGCTGTGCGGGATGCCGATCAGCAGCACCAGGTACGCCGACCACAGCGTCGCCTTCCGCCGGAAGACCAGCGGGGCGACCATCGCGATGTCCAGCGGAACCGTCACGTACCAGGGCGGCATCGGGACTTCCGGCGTCTCGGCCGCGGCCACGTAGAGCAGCAGGTCGGTCAGCAGGAGTACGACGGCGATGACACTGTCCCCCGCCATGGGGTGGGCACGCATCCAGAGGCTCAACCGTCGCACCTGGTAACACTATGTCGGCCGGTACCGCTCGCGCGTCGGTCGCCGGTACCACCTTCGGTGCGACCCGAGGATGAGCGGCATGGCACGATTCCCCTCGGTGTGCTCGACGACTGGGAGGGGTGGGCACCGTGACCTCAGCGACGGAGCAGGGCCGTCTCGCCGGCCCGCTGTCGATGTCGGTGGCGAACCTCTGCCACCGTCTTCAGCCCCAGGTGTCCGCGCGGACCGCGGCCGGTTTCGCCGAGGTGCTGCGGCGGTTGGGCGGTCCGCTGCAGGTCGCCGTCGCGGGCCGGATCAAATCGGGGAAGTCCACCCTGGTCAACGCGCTGATCGGGCGCCGGGTCGCGCCGACCGACGTCGGCGAGTGCACCCGGCTGGTGACCAGGTTCCAGTACGGCACGGTCGACCGGGTCGAGATCGTCTTCAACGACGGCCGCAAACAGGTGCTGCCCTTCTCCGCCGACGGGATGATCCCGGCCGAGCTGGGCATCGACATCGACAAGGTCTCGCATATCGAGGCGTACCTCACCAACGCGGTCCTGCAGGGCATGACCGTCATCGACACCCCGGGCCTCGGCTCGCTCGACGCCGCTTCGGTGTCGCGGACCGAGGAGCTTTTGGGCGCGGCGAAGCACCGTAAGCCCGAAGACGGTGACGAGGACGACGAAGAGGGCTCCGACGAGCTGGACGACACTTCGCGCAACGCCGTCGCGGGTGCCGAAGCCGTCCTCTACGTGGTCACCCAGGGCGTGCGCGCCGACGACCAGCAGGCGCTCGCCGCGTTCACCGCCGCGACCGCGAGCCGCGAGGCGGGCCCGGTCAACGCGATCGCGGTGCTCAACAAGGCGGACACCATCGCGCCCGAGTCGGTCGAAGGCTCGGGCGGCGACGTGTGGAAGGCCGCGACGCTGCTGTCGGAGAAGCAGGCCGCGACGCTGAAGCCCCGCGTCGCGGACGTGCTTCCGGTGATCGGGCTGATCGCGGAGTCGGCCGAGTCCGGCGGGTTCACGTCGCCCGACGCCGAAGCGCTGCGTCAGCTGGCCGAGATGGACGACGACATCCTCGAGACCATGCTGATCTCGGCGGATATCTTCACCAGCTGGGAATGCGACGTCGCGGCGGGCACCCGGCTGCGGCTGCTGGAGAAGCTGGACCTGTTCGGCGTCCGGTACGCCGTCGAGGCGATCCGCAAGGAACCCGAGATCACCGCGGGCTCGCTGCGGCGGAAGCTGCTCGACGCCTCCGGGCTCGAAGCCGTCCGCCAGCGGCTGAGCATCGTCTTCGCCGCCCGCGCCGACGGCATCAAGGCGGCGGCCGCGCTGGCCTCGGTCACCGCGCTGGCCCACGCGTCCGGCGACCCGGCCGAACGGCAGCGCGTCCACGACGCGATCGAGGTCCTGCTCGCCAAGCCGGAGGCGCACCAGCTGCGGCTGCTCGAAGCGCTCACGCTGGTCGCGTCCGGCGCCGTCGACATGCCCGAGGACCTGGCCGAGGAGGTCCTGCGGGTCGGCAGCAACGCCGACATCGGCGCCCAGCTGGGCAAGCCGGGCGCCCCGCGCGCCGAGCTGGCGGCCCACGCCCTGGAACGCGCCGGCTGGTGGCGCTCCTTCGCGTCCTTCGGCGCGACGCCCGCCCAGAGCCGGGTCGCGCACGTCGTGCACCGGGCGTACTTCCTCATCTGGCAGCAGATCCGCGACTGACCCCCCGCGCCCTGAGATTGATAAACCGAGCGCTCGGTCTAATAATGAGCGCATGGAAACGATCGTCGACGAGCCCCAGTGGCTGCGCACGGCCTCCTGGCTCGGCTGTCCGCTGGCAGGCGCCGCGCTCGGCTGGTTCCTCCACTCGATTTCGGGGTGGGTGGCGTCCCTGAGCTGGGTCCCGTTCAAGGGCCCCTTCAAGCTCGTCTCGGAGATCCCCCAGCCCTGGGGCACGGTCACCGGGATCGGTGTCGGTCTCGTCGCGGGCCTGCTCTTCGCCGCGGTCTGGGCGCACGAGCGGCTGATCGTCAAGGTGACGCCGACCCGCATCACGCTGACCACCAAGGGCCGCAGCCGCGCGTACGAGGCACGGCTGGAGGCCGTCTTCTTCGACGGCAAGGAGCTCGTACTGCTCGCCGCGGACGGCCGGGAACTGGCGCGGCAGAAGGGCGACACCGACCGCAAAGCCGTCGCCAAAGCCTTCCTCGACCACGGCTACCCGTGGCTTGACGAGCCGCCGGCGGTGAAATGAGGACGGTCGACCCGGCCAAGCACGAGGCGAAACGCCGCGCCATCCTCGACGCCGCCGCGGGCTGCTTCGCGATGAAGGGCTTCGAGAAGACGACGACGGCGGAGATCTGCCGTGCCGCGGGGATCAGCACCGGCAGCCTCTTCCACTACTTCCCGAACAAGCGCGCGGTGTTCGTCGGCATCTTCGAGCAGGACGCCGACGAGACCGCGGCCCTGCTCGCGGCCGCCGAAGAGATCGAGGATCCCGGGAAAGCCATCCTCCAGGTCATCACCCACGTGTCGGAGCAGCTTCTGCACCCTGTCATCGCCAAGCTCGTCCTCGAGGTCGCCGCGCAGTGTTCCCGCGACGCCGAGCTGGCCAGGCTCATCCAGCGCAACGACCGCGCGTTGCGCGACGGTCTCGTCGGCCTGGTGACGCGGGCGGTGGACGCGGGCAGGATCGATCCCGGCTTCGCTCCGAAGACGGTGGCCAGCTGGCTCGTCGCCTTGGTCGACGCGCCGCTTTCCCGCGTGATTCTGGAGCCGGACCTCGATCCGGCGGCGGAACTCGCGGTGATGAAGGAGCTGGTCACCAGATTCCTCCGTCCCGTTCTGCCGATTCCGCCCCCGGCTGGCGGACGTGTACCCGACACTGGTGAAATCTCCCCGGGCTGATCGGTAGGCCCGGGACACCAGTTACGGGGGTCGATTCGGGTGGGTGCCTGGCTGCGCAAGAAGGCGGTCGAAGACGTGAATCCGGACGACGTGCCGACCGGCCAGATCCCGGCGGCGATCATCGCCGAAGCGGACGGCGAGACTTCGCCGTCCGAGGGAACCGAGGCCGTCGAAGCCGCGTCGAAGACCGATGTGGAGTCCACGACCACGGGTCCGGCCGACCTCGAACAGGCTCTCGCCGACAGGCAGGCGCTGATCCAGCTGTGCCTGTACGCCCTCGATCGCGCCCGCAGCGGCGGCGTCGTCGAGCGGCTCGAACACGGGCTCGCCGGGATCGGCGTCCGTGCCCTGCGCCCGGACGGTGAGCGGTTCGATCCCGCCGTGCACGAGGCGGGCGGCGCGGTCGCGACCGAGGACCCGGCGCTCGAAGGGCTCGTCGCGGAGACCGAGGTGGTCGGGTTCGCCGATCACGAGCGGGTCCTGCGCGCGCCGATCGTCATCGTCTACGCGAAGAAGGCCTTGTGACCGCTCCGAGCGCGGCGGCGAATCTTCCGGCGGTCGTGAAGAGCACGCGCGAACAACTGCTCACCGTCGTCCGCGAAGCCGACCCCCAGGCCGCGAAATGGGTCGAGGACATCCGGAAGGCGCGGCCGAAGAAGCCGTCGGTCGTGGTGGTCGGCGAGACCAACCGCGGCAAGAGCTCGCTCGTGAACGCGCTCCTGTCCATGCCGGGACTGTCCCCTGTGGACGCCGACGTCGCCACGGCGACGTATCTCGTCTTCGAGCACGCCGAGCAGTGGTCCGCGCAGGCCTGCTATCCGGGTCAGCTGGCGCCGGTGCCGATCAACCTCAACGACCTGATCCACTGGGTTTCGGCCGCGCACGAACTGCCGGAAGGGCAGATCCCGCCGCGTTACGTCGAGGTCTCCGGCCCGGTCCCGCTGCTCGAACGAGTGTCCATTGTGGATACCCCTGGCGTCGGCGGGCTCGACTCGATGCACGGTGAACTGGCGAAGGAGGCCGCCGCCGGCGCCACCGCGCTGCTGTTCGTCGTGGACTCGTCTTCGCCGTTCACCTCGCAGGAGCTGCAATTCCTGCAGGACATGGGCGAACGGGTCGAGACCGTGCTGTTCGCGCTGACCAAGACCGACCAGTTCCGCGGCTGGCGCGAGGTCCTCGAAGCCGACCGGCGGCTGCTCGCCGAGCACGCCCCCCGGTTCGCCGACGCGGTGTTCCACCCGGTTTCCGCGCGCATGTTCGAGACGGCGGCCAAGGCCCCGAACGAGCAGATGGCCACGATGCTGCGCGAGAAGGCCGGGATCGCCGGGTTGCAGGGCGCGTTGCAGGAGATGCTGGTCGGCCGGTCGGCGATGCTGGGTGAGGCCAACACCCTGCGCGCGCTGTCGAGCGCGCTCGGCGAGCTCAAGGCGAAGCTCCAGGCGGAAAGCCGCGCGCTGTCCGCCGGTGAGGCCGAGGCCGAGCAGTTGCGCCAGCGCCGCGACGACCTGACCACCGAACGCCGGTCTTCGACGCGGGGCTGGCAGCTGAAGCTGCGCGCGGAGATCCAGCGGACCCGCGTCGAGGTCGGGCACGAGACCAGCAGGCAGATGCGCGACGCGTCGACGCATTTCCGGCAGTTGATCGACGGCGCGAAACGCGACGCCCTCGCCGCGCTGCCCCAGCAGGTCGACATCGCGCTGCAGACGACGTCGCAGCGGATCTCGATGCTGCTCTCGCAGCGGCTCAACCAGGTCACCAACGTCGCGCTTTCGGAGCTGTTCTCGCCCGAAGAGCTCGAAATCATCCGCGGCCAGTTCGCCAGGGCGGGCGGCCCGCCGGTCGTACTGCGCCCGCCGGACAAGAAACCGCCGACGGCCGAGGACAAACTGCTCATCTTCATGGGGGTTTCCGGTGGCCTCGGCGCCGGGAAGGTCGCCGCGCTGCCGCTGGCGGGGGTCGCGATCCTGAACCCGGTGATCCTGCCGGCCACGATCATCATCGGCCTCGGCGCCGGCTGGTGGATGGCGCGGACCCGCAAACACGCGTCGGACAAGCAGCATATGAAGCAGTGGCTGGTCGAGGCGATCGCCGACGCGCGGTCCACGCTGGACCAGCTCGTCGCGGAGCAGCTGATCGAGGCCGAACAGCAGCTGTCGATGGCGCTCGACGAAGCACTCGGCCGCCGCATCGACGCGATCGAGGCGGAGCTGAAGGAAGTCGACAAGACGATCAAGATGGGCGCGCAGGAACGGGCCAAGAAGATCTCGATCGTCGCGAAGCGCCTGAAGGACGTCTCGGACGGCCGAGACCGCGCTGAGGCACTGCTCGGTCGCATTCGGTCACTGCGCGACGCCTGACCGGGGTGGTCCTGTTGTGGACCGGAACCGAACCGGCCTACGGTGAGTCATAAGCTTCGACACACCAGCAGGTCAACGAGGGGGTTATCCCATGTGGGTCGACGAGAGCGGCGGCACGGACACCGAGACTGGCTCCACGGAGGCGGTCACGGTCCACGTTGACGGCGAGGAGTACCAGGCCGAGCTCAACTACGACCTCGACAAGGACGGCGTCAACGACGCCGCGGTCATCCAGCACGAGGACGGCACCGGCCAGGCTTTCGTCGACACCGACGGCGACGGCGACGCCGACCAGTACGCGGTGCTCGACGAGAACGGCAAGGTCGTCCAGGAGGCCGTCTACGACGAGGCCTCCGGCTCCTGGGTCGAAGCGGGTGGCGGCGGCAACGACGACGGTTCCGACGCGGGCACCAGCGGCACCATGCACGCCGACATGCCCAGTGGCGACGTCGAGGTCGGCCCGCCGACCATCGACACCGACGGTGACGGAACCCCCGACACCGCCGTCGTCCAGACGGAGGACGGCCGCACCATCGCCTTCACCGACAAGGACGGCGACGGCAGCGCCGACATCGCGGTGGAGACCGACGCCTCCGGCAACTCCAAGACCTACGAGCACACCGGCCCCGGTCAGTGGAGCGAGGTCGGCAGCGGTGTGGTCAACAACGACATCGGCGCGGCCTTCGCGTCCGTCCCGGCGACCGAAGGCGACCCGGCGGGCGACGCGGCGTGGGGTGGCGCGGGCACCGAAACACTCGAAGGTGTGGCGAAGATCGATTCCGCCACCGGTCAGTGGATCAGCCCCAACTGATTCCCGAAATGGACTGGACCATTACAAGAATGGTTTAGTCCATTTCGAAGAGGTAATTCCTGTAATCCTGGTCACAGAACAGCCCGGTACGCGACGTCGTACCGGGCTTTCTCATGTCCGATTCGTCCGGCCGCTGTGCCATCGGTCACCGGAAGAATTTCTGCGTATGGCCCATTCCGGTGATACTGAATCGATTCCCTTATCGTTCTTGTGAGAGAACCGACAGGTCAGCTCTCGGTTACCTGCCGGTCATCCGGCTACTCTCGGGGAATCCCAAAACCTGCACACCGGCTTTCCCGCCGGTGTGCGAAGCCATTCGGTCGCCGGCATCGAAGCCCGCATCGGAACAGCGTCGTTCCCGGTGTGGGCTTCTGCCGTCGGAAGTCAGGAGTAGAGATGACCGCAGTCGCCATCCCTGGACTGGAAAATGCGCCGACGACGCACAGTGGCGTGCTGTCCTGGGTCCGGGAGGTCGCCGAACTGACCACTCCGGACCGTGTGGTGTGGGTCGACGGGTCCGACGAAGAGGCCGCGCGCATCAACGCCGAGCTGGTCTCCGCCGGCACGTTCGTGCAGCTCGACGCGAAGCCCAACTCGTACTGGGCCGCTTCCGACCCGAATGACGTCGCCAGGGTCGAAGAGCGCACCTTCATCTGTTCGGAGAACGAAGAGGACGCGGGTCCCACCAACAACTGGATGGACCCGGCCGAGATGAAGGCCACGATGACCGAGCTGTACCGCGGCTGCATGCGCGGTCGCACGATGTACGTGATCCCCTTCTGCATGGGCCCCCTCGGAGCCGAGGACCCCAAGCTCGGCATCGAGATCACCGACTTCGCCTACGTGGTCGCCTCCATGCGCGTGATGACCCGCGCCGGCAAGGCCGCGCTGGACAAGTTCGTCACCGAGGACGGCACCGAGCGCGAGTTCGTCCCCGCCCTGCACTCCGTCGGCGCGCCGCTGGAGCCGGGCCAGGAGGACGTCTCGTGGCCGTGCAACACCACCAAGTACATCTCGCACTTCCCCGAGACCCGCGAGATCTGGAGCTACGGCTCCGGCTACGGCGGCAACTCGCTGCTCGGCAAGAAATGCTACTCGCTGCGCATCGGCTCGGTCATCGCCCGCGACGAGGGCTGGCTGGCCGAGCACATGCTGATCCTCAAGCTGATCTCGCCCGAGGACAAGGTCCACTACGTCGCGGCGGCGTTCCCGAGCGCCTGCGGCAAGACGAACCTCGCCATGCTGCAGCCGACCATCCCCGGCTGGCGCGCCGAGACCCTCGGTGACGACATCGCGTGGATGCGGTTCGGCGAGGACGGCCGCCTGTACGCGGTGAACCCCGAGTTCGGCTTCTTCGGCGTCGCGCCGGGCACCGACTGGCACACCAACCCCAACGCGATGCGCACCATCGAAAAGGGCAACACGGTCTACACGAACGTCGCGCTCACCGACGACGGCGACGTCTGGTGGGAGGGCATGGGCGAGAAGCCCGCGCACGCCACCTCCTGGAAGAAGCAGGATTGGACGCCGGAGTCGGAAGAGAAGGCCGCGCACCCGAACTCGCGCTACTGCACGCCGATGTCGCAGTGCCCGATCCTCGCGCCCGAGTGGGACGACCCGCAGGGCGTGCCGATCTCGGCGATCCTGTTCGGCGGCCGCCGCAAGACCACGGTCCCGCTGGTGAACGAGGCCCGCGACTGGCAGCACGGCGTGTTCATGGGCGCCACCATGTCGTCGGAGACCACCGCGGCCGCCGCCGGCGCGGTCGGCAACGTGCGCCGCGACCCGATGGCGATGCTGCCGTTCCTCGGCTACCACGCCGGTGACTACTTCAAGCACTGGCTGGACCTCGGCAAGAACGCCGACGCGGACAAGCTGCCGAAGATCTTCTACGTCAACTGGTTCCGCCGTGGTGACGACGGCCGCTTCCTGTGGCCGGGCTTCGGCGAGAACTCGCGGATCCTGAAGTGGGTCATCGACCGCGTCGAGGGCAAGGGCAACGCGAACGAGACCCCGGTCGGTTTCGTGCCGAACGCCGAGGACCTCGACACCGACGGCCTCAAGGAGCCGCTGGCCGACATCCAGGCCGCGCTCGACGTCTCCGCCGAGGAGTGGCGCCAGGAACTGCCGCTCATCGAGGAGTGGTTCGAGAAGATCGGCGACAAGGTCCCGTCGTCGCTGCGTGACGAACTGGAAGCGCTGAAGCAGCGCCTCGGCTGATCGTCGGAGAAGGCCTCATCCTCGGAGTCATTCCCGAGGATGAGGCCTTCTTCTCGCGCTCTCGGTACCGTGGCCGCATGGTCAAATTCGGCGTCAACATGGTCGTCCCCGAGACCCGTGCGGCGTGGGTCGAGAAGTGCCGCAAGGCCGAGGACCTCGGATTCGACGTGATCGGCGCGGCCGACCATCTCGGTATGGCGCCGCCGTTCCCGGCCCTCGTGCTCGCCGCCGAGGTGACGACCCGTCCGCGGCTCAACACGTTCGTCATCAACACCGCCTTCTACAACCCGGTGCTGCTGGCCCGCGACGTCACCGGCACGGACCAGTTCACCGAGGGCAGGCTGGAGCTCGGCCTGGGGGCCGGTTACGTGAAAGCCGAATTCGAAGCGGCGGGAATGGAGTTCCCCCGCGCCGGAAAGCGCGTCGACCATCTCGAAAACACCATCAAGGTGCTCAACCGGCTCTATGCCGACGAAAGCCACAAACCGCCGACGGTGCAGAAGCCGGGCCCGCCGCTGATGATCGCCGGACGCGGCGACAGGCTGCTCACGCTCGCCGCCGAGCACGCCGACATCATCGGATTCACCGGTACGGCGGCCGTTCCCGACGGCGGCGCGCTCGCCGTCGACGACGCGGCCGGAATCGAAGAGCGGGTGAACTTCGTCCGCGGGAAACTGAACGGCCGCGCCGCCGAATTCAATATCCTCTCGCATTTCGTCGCCGTGGTCGAAGACCGGCGAAAAGGTTTGGAGAGCCTGGAAGAACTGCTCGACGGCAAGGTCACCGTCGACCGGCTCGCCGAACTTCCGACGGCTCTGGTCGGCACCCACGAACAGATCGCCGAACAGATCCTGGCGCACCGCGAGCGGTTCGGTTTCACGTACTTCACCGTACTGGAGCACAACATGGAGGCGCTCGCGCCGGTGATCGAGGCGTTGCGCGGCAAATGATCGACGTACGAGGGCTCGGCGTCCAGGCCGGGGAGCACTGGCTGTTCGACGGACTCGACTTCGAGGTCGAGTCCGGCGAATGCGCGGTCATCGTCGGCCCCAACGGGGTCGGGAAATCGACGCTGTTGAGGTGCCTTTACGGAACGCAGACCCCACAGCGGGGACGCGTCGTAGTCGCGGGCGGTAATCCCGACGAACGCGACGTTTCCTTCCGCCGCAAGGTTTCCGTACTGTTCGACGATTCCGACTTCTTCGCCGAGCTGACCCCGCTGCAGCATCTCGAACTGCTGGAAGGCTCGTTCGGTACCGATCTCGGCGATTTCGACGCGCTCCTGGCCGACGCGGGGCTTTCCGAACGCGCGAAGGTCACCGCTGGCAAATTCTCGGCCGGGCAACGCCGTCGCCTGCTGCTCCTCGGCGCGACCGCGCGCCCGCACGACGTCCTGCTGCTCGACGAGCCGGAGCGGGCACTCGACGCCGCCGGAAAGGAATGGCTGACGTCGTTGATCAAACGGTCGACCGATGCCGGGGCGGCCGTCGTCGTGGCCACGCACCATCCTCCGCTGCTCGAAGCGGCCGACTCCACTCTCGAGCTGTGGTGACGACGAAAGCGCCGACGCACGTCCCGGGAAGACAGCGATTCGGCGGCCTGTTCAACGGCGACTACCAGACCTTCCTGGCACTGTTCGGTTTCGGCGCGCTGTTCACCGCCTTCCAGAACCTGCCGAAACTTCGCGATTTCCTTTTTGGACAGTCCGTTGTGGACTTCCCGGCGGTGTTCGGGCTGCTGATCGTGCTGTGCGCGATGTTCTGGCGTGCCCTGCTGCGCCGTGGCTTCGTCTGGGCCGAGCCGGCGGCGCTGACCTGGATGGACTTCGCCCGCGTCGATCGGCGCCGCGTCGTCGTCAAGCGGATGTGGACGGGCTGGTCCGGGCTGGTCCTGGTGGTCGGCTACACCGGAGCGTTGGTCACCGCGATCGGCGGCGGCTCGAAGGACGTGTGGATCGCGATGTCGGCGCTGACCGCGTCCGGGGCGATCCTGGCCGCCGTAACCGCGCGGCGGACGGCGATCCGCGGGGAAACGCTCGCTCCGGTCGTGCTCGCCATGGCCGGTCTGGCGTTCGCCGCCGCGGGATGGGGCCCGATCGCCGTCGAGGTGCTGGCCGGCGCGCTGTTCGTGGTGGCGGTCGCGGTGGCCTTCGGTGGCGAGCCGATGTCCGGGGCCGGACGCCAGGAACTCGTCGACGGCTGGAACGCGCGGCTCCTGCGCGCGATGGCCGCGGTCTTCATGGACCCCATGCTGCTGATCCCGGATTCGAAGCCGGTGCCGTGGTTGTCGCTGCGGCGTCCGACGACGCTGCGGCTCGCATGGGCCGGGGTGCTCGGCCGGATGCGCTATGCGGCGGCCGGCGTGGTGATCGCGTGCCTGGTCGGCGTCGCGCACCTGGCCTTTCCGGCCATCCCGGTCGTGCCGCTGTTCGCGCTCGGCGCGTACGCGGCGCTCGTGCCATTCGTCGGCGGGCTCGGTGAACTGTGGCGCAACCCCGGCCGCCGGCGGTGGCTTGGCGCGTCCGACTGGGAGTTGCGTCTGGTCAACGGCCTGGTGATCGCGCTACTCGGCCTCGTCTGGGGGATCCTGCTCGGCCTGGTGACGCTGACGCTCGGAGTCTCCCCGGCCTGGCCGGTGTGGCTCGCGATCCCGCTCGCCGTCGTCGCCACGGCGCGGACGGCGACCAGGTCGCCGATGAACTACGACGTCAGCGGCGGGGCGGCCGGGCTGCAGGCACTGCGCGGTGTCGACGTGCTCGTCGTCGGCGCCGTCTTGCTCAGCGTGATCGCCTGAGGTCACCCGTTTCCGCGTTCGGATCATTCGGATACTCCGAACGCGGGTTACCCTCGATGCGACGAAAGGAGCACGAGTGGGCGGCGGGCACGCACCGGGAAAGGGATGGCGGGCGACCAGCGAGTTCCCCGCGGGCTGGACCGACGAGCAGATCATCGCGGTGATCAAGGACGTCGCGAACGACCCGAGCGAACCCCGCGTCAGACTGCACAACGGCCGCTGGCGCTGCGCCGGCGAGCGCTACGGCGTGCACCTCATCGTGCTGGTGGAGGACAACGGCAACGTCAAGACGGGCTATCCGGTGGCGGGCCCCGGAGTGGTCCGCAATCCCGACACCGCCGCCGACCCGGCGAACCCGACCGTCGCCGACCTGGCCGCCGGCCGGATCAGCTTCTTCGGCGACAGCCTGCTCGACCAGATCGCCGGCCGGATCACGCCGGATGTCCTGGCGTTCTACCGCACCTTGCACTGGTCGGGTGAGTGGGAGGAACTGGCCGACGTCCTCGTCGCGCACGCGCTGAACGAGAACCTGCGTCTCGGCGTGGACGAATACGCCACGCTCGAAAGCCTGCTGAACAGCTTCGACCTGCCGATCGACGGCTTCCTCTACTTGAACGACCGGGCACACGCCCTGGCCGTCCTGCGCCCCTAGCTCGCTTCCGCGACTTGTTCGCCGCCGCCCTCGGCGGCCGCCCGCAGCGCGTCCAGCGGCAGCCCGACGGCGTCCGCGATCGCCATCACCGTGAAGAAGGCGGGCGTCGGGATCCGGCCCGTCTCGATCTTCCGGAGCGTCTCGACCGAGATCCCGGCCTCGGCCGCGACCTCGACCATGCTCCGCGACGACGCCGCGCGCGCGTCCCGGAGCGCCAGCCCCAGCCGCTCGCCGCGTTCGCGTTCCTCGTCCGTCAACGGCACTCGCACCATGGCGCCAATACTAATACCGGTCCGGCCAGGCGCACGCGAGTTACGCCTTCAATCACGCGAGTTACGGCTCCGATCACGCGAGTTCCGTCCCGGCGCACGCCGGTTGCGTGTCCAGATGGCCGACTCGCGTGTGCTGTCCCTCCAGTCACGCGTGCCGTCCACCCAGCCACATGCGGCCGCGGAGTTGTCCCCACCGAGTTACCCCCAGCCTGTGGACAACTCTGTGCACAGGTCGTGGACAACTCCAAAGAAAGGGCCCCGCCGAGCCGGAACTCGACGGGGCCACAATCCCTAGTGGCTTCAGGCGCCCGCGGGCACCGGAAGTGGGAGTCCGGGGAGGCTCTGGTCGTTCGGCACCTTGCCGTCGACGAGGTAGTCCTCCACGACCTTGTCCACACCCGCGTTGCCGCCGGCGTAGATACCGTGGTCACCCTCACCGGTCACGGTGATCATCCGGGAGCCGGCGAACGCGCGGTGCGCACGGGTCGCGCCCTCGAGCGGGGTCGCCGGGTCGTTCACCGACTGGACGATCAGCACCGGCGGGACACCGCGGCCGTCGAGCTTCGGCAGGTCGACCGGCTTGTTCTTCCAGAAGATGCACGGCTGGATCAGCCAGCCGGCGCCGAGCAGCGGCAGATCACGGTCGATCAGCTTCTGCGACTGCCGGATCACGCTGTTCCGGTTGCCGTACCACGGGCCCTCGTTGCAGGGGATGGACCAGAAGCTGGCGTTGTAGGAGTCGCCGTCGGTCGGGACGAACAGCGGCTGCGGGCCGATGACGCCGTCACCGTCCACCGTCTCCGCCTTGACCTTCTGCGCGGCCGCGGCCTTCTGCTGCTGCGTCGAGGTGCCCTCGGTCAGGGTCTTCAGGTTGACCAGGTAGTCGGCCAGCGCGGTGAAGTTGCGCTTCGAGTAGAGGTACGACGCGATGGTCGAGTCGAGGGCGTTGGCCGAAACCGGGACGCCGTCCACCTCGACCGGGTTCTGGGTCAGCGCGAAGCGGACCTTCTCGTAGGTCTGGCGCGCGGCTTCACCGGTCTTGCCGAAGCCGTAGACCTTGTCGTACTTGCCGATCCACGGCAGGAAGTCCTGACGCCAGCGGCGCTCGAAGCCGAGCGGCTGCCAGTCGAACGAGTTCTGCCAGGTGGTGGTGAACTCGGTCGCGGAGTCGAGCAGGAAGCGGCCGGTCCGGGTGGGGAACTGCTGCGCGTAGTGCGCGCCCATCCAGGTGCCCGCCGAGTAGCCGACCCAGTTGATCTTGTCGCGGCCCAGCAGGACCCGCAGCAGGTCGATGTCCCGGATGGTCTGCGCGGTGTTGATGAGCGGGCCCAGCTCGCCGGACTTCACCTGGCAGGAGTCCGCCGCGTACTTGGTGGCGTCCAGGATCAGGTTGAGGTTCGCCCGGCTGCGGTCGCGCGGGTCGAGGTCCGAGCCGGTACCGATCGCGTTGCCGCAGGTGATGTTCGTGCTCTTGCCGGTGCCGCGCGGGTCGAGACCGATGATCTCCTGGTTCGCGCGGAGCTTCGTCTGGTTACGCAGGCGAGCCGGGAAGTTACGGCCCGGAGCGCCGGGGCCGCCCGGGTTCGTGATGACGCTGGCCGTCGCCTTGCCACTGGTGGCGGCGAGGCGGCTGACGGCGATCGTCAGGTCGATGTTCTCGTTCGTCTTGTACCAGTTACGCGGCGCGCGGTACGTCGCACACTCGATGTTCTCGGCCCCCGGAGGCGGCGCGGACGGCAGCTCACTGGCGGTGCATTTGTGCCAGTCCAGCTTCTGGTCCGCGTACTTCGCCGGAATGTTGGTGGAGTTCAGCGGCTGCTGCCCGGCAGCCTCCGGTCCTGCGAACGCAGGCGTGAACCCGGCCAGCATGGTGCCGGCGACAGCCGGGATCACCACCGCATAGCGGAGTTTCTTCATCCGATGCCCCTTTGATCTTGCGTGCGAAGTTCCTGTTCGCGACTGCGGCTATTGATATCCGGCGACGACTCCGACGGCAACCGCCCTTCGTCGTATGGGGCGTCGCTGATCAAATCGATATCGGGCAGGCGTGACCCGGGCGGGGGAGAGGTTCTAGGGTCATCGGGACCATCCGGGGGTACGGGAACGTTAGGTGAGGTCCGATGGCGTCAGGTAAGGCAGACGGGAAGGTGAGGGGTTTCCAGTTCAGCCCCTGGAACCTCCTGTTGATCATCCCGTTGCTGGTGCTGATCACGTCCTTGTTCAATTCGGACGGTCCCCGGCTGTTCGGGATGCCGTTCTTCTACTGGTTCCAATTCGTGTTCGTGGCGGTCGGCGTCCTGTGCACCTGGATCGTCTTCGTGATGACCAAGGACAAGCCGACCAGTGAGCGTCCCGACCGGCTGTCCGTGGACGAGCTCGACGAGGGGGACGTCAAGTGACCACTATCCAATGGCCAGAGCTGATCATCTTCACGATCCTCTTCGCGGTGGTCACCGTGCTCGGCTTCGTCGCGTCGCGCTGGAAGGCCGGCAACACCCTCGACCACCTGGACGAATGGGGTCTCGGCGGCCGCAAGTTCGGCTCGTGGATCACCTGGTTCCTGCTCGGCGGTGACCTCTACACGGCCTACACGTTCGTCGCCGTCCCCGCGCTGATGTTCAGCGCCGGCGCGATGGGCCTGTTCGCGCTGCCGTACACGATCATCGTCTACCCGATCGTGTTGATGCCGGCGCTGCGCATGTGGTCGGTCTCGCGCGTCCGCGGCTACGTCACGCCCGCCGACTTCGTCCGTGGCCGGTTCGGTTCGCCGACGCTGGCGCTGCTGATCGCGATCACCGGCATCGTCGCGACGATGCCGTACATCGCGCTGCAGCTCGTCGGCCTCGAAGCGGTGCTGCGGACCATGGGCATCAACGGCTCCGGCATCGTCGGTCACCTGCCGCTGCTGGTCGCCTTCATCATCCTGGCGGTCTACACCTACCAGTCGGGTCTTCGCGCGCCCGCGCTGATCGCGTTCGTCAAGGACATCCTGATCTACCTCGTGATCATCGTGGCGATCATCTACCTGCCCTCGAAGCTCGGCGGCTGGTCGGCGATCTTCGACGCGGCCGACGCGAAGTTCGACAAGACGCCGTCGCAGGCGGACGGCATCCTGCTCAACGCCAACAACCAGTTGCAGTACGCCACGCTGGCGCTCGGTTCGGCGCTCGCGCTGTTCCTGTACCCGCACTCGCTCACCAGCGTGCTCGCCTCGCGCGGCCGCAGCGTGATCAAGCGGAACATGGTCGCGCTCCCGGCGTACTCGCTGGTCCTCGGCCTGCTGGCGCTGCTCGGCTACGTCGCGATCAGCGCGTCGGTCTCGCCGATCACCAACAACGCGACCGGCAAGCCCGACACGAACACCGTCGTCCCGGTGCTGTTCGACACGCAGTTCTCGTCCTGGTTCGCCGGGATCGCGTTCGCCGCGATCGGCATCGGCGCGCTGGTGCCCGCGGCGATCATGTCGATCGCGGCGGCCAACCTGTGGACGCGCAACATCTACAAGGAGTACATCAAGAAGAACGCGACACCGGGCGAGGAAGCGAAGCAGGCCAAGCTCGCTTCGCTGATCGTGAAGTTCGGCGCGGTGGCGTTCATCCTGTTCATCGACCCGCAGTTCTCGATCGACCTGCAGCTCATCGGTGGCGTGCTGATCCTGCAGACGTTGCCCGCGGTCGCGATCTCGCTCTACACGCGGTGGTTCCACCGCTGGGGCCTGATCGCCGGCTGGGTGGTCGGTATCGGCTGGGGTCTGGTCATGCTCTACAACATCCCCAACCCGGCGACCGGCAAGGCGCATTTCGGTGGCTCGGCGCTGAAGCTCGGCGATCTGTCGATCTTCGGCTGGCACCCGCTCAGCGGTTCGCAGCTGCAGATCTACGTCGGTTTCGTGGCACTGATCGCGAACCTGTTGATCGCCGTGATCTTCACGGTGATCGCGCGGCAGCTGAAGGTCTTCAACGGCACGGACGACACCGAGGCCGAGGACTACCACGCCGACGAGCACGACAAGGGGCTCCGCGAAATCGGCGTCCACTAGTCACTGGTGACGGAAGGGGCCGCGTCCTGCCGGGACGCGGCCTTTCTCGTGGCCGCGGTCGCCGCCAGGTAGAGGACGAGGCCGTTCAGCAGATGCCAGAGGAAATGCGTTCCGGCGGGGAAGTTCCCGCAGACCGTGTGATCGGCCGTGCGGAACGACAGGGACACCCCGAAGACACCGGCGGCCACGGCGAATCTGCGCCGGTCTTCGCCCCGGAGGACGATCGCGAAGATCACGAGCCCGATCAACGCCGAGAGGTACAGCCCGCCGCCCAGCGACGCGACGACGGCCGTGAAGGCGAGAAAAACGGGGATCCCGAGCCAGGCCAGCCGTCGGCTGATGCCGAAGAACACGCGCGGGAACACGGCGGCGTAGTACAGGACGAACACCAGGATGAAGCCGGTGTCGGCCGCCGCGGACCAGCGGGTGGCGAGTAGGTGGAACGTCGTGCTGCCGAGGAACACCAGTCCGATCAGGACGGCGAACACGCGGCCTTTCGGTCGCCGCCAGACGGCGATCGCCGCGATCAGGAACGCGAGGTTGCTGAGGCTGTTGAGCGGCTCGCCCCAGAGGCCGGGGGCGAGGCGTTCGCAGTAGCCGTCGACGTACGCCGTCCAGTTCACTCCCCCAGGTAACCCTGCCCGCGTGAACTGCGGATGTCTTCGATGTCGCTGCCTTCGCTTTCGGGGCGCCGACGCGTTGCGAAAGCCACTTTCGCAACCTTCAACGTTGCGAAAGTGGCTTTCGCAACACGCCCACCGCCGCCCCGCGCACCCCTTGCGCCGAGTTGTCCACACCCACTCGCCATTGTGGACAACTCGCCCCCGAATCCCTCCGAACCCAGCCCCGCGACACCCCCTCCCGATACGCTGGTGCGGGGCGCGCCCCCCTGGGAGTGGTGGGGGGTGGGGTACGCGCTGGGCAAAGAAAAAGTGCTGGTCAGCGAGTTGCCGTGCAGGCCCTCAGGCGCCGGGTGAGGAAGCGGCGTCGCGGTTCCGAGCAGGGCAGCGCGAGCGCTCGTCGGTAGTGCTCCGCGGCTCGCGCCGGGTCGCCTGCCCGCAGCCACAGGGCGCCGAGGACGGCGGGCAGCAGCGTGTAGTCCGGCAGGTCGGCCTCGATGGCTTCGAGTTCGGCGATCCCGGCGACGGCGCCGTCCACCATCGAAAGCGCGATCGCGCGGTTCAGCCGCGCCACCGGGGACGGCCGCAGCGGCAGCAGATCGTCGTACAGGCCGACGATCCGGCGCCAGTCCGGCGGCGAAGCCGTGCTGTGGCACAGCGCGATCGCCGCCTCGACGTGGTACGCCGACATCTCAGGCCCGGTGCACGCCCGTTCGAACAGCCGCGTCCCTTCGGCGATCATCGCGTGGTCCCAGCGGTCCCGGTCCTGCTGATCGAGCAGCAGCAGGTCACCGTCGGAGTCGACCCGCGCGGGCAGCCTGCTCCCCTGCAACAGCATCAGCGCGACCAGCGCCCGCACCCTCGGCAGATCCGTCTTCGGCTCGGCCAGCAGCAGCCGCCCCAGCCGAATCGCCTCCCCGCACAGTTCGCCGCGCACCGCGACCTCTCCGGTCGTCGCGTCGTATCCCTCGTTGAACAGCAGGTAGAGCACGGCCAGCACACTGTCCACTCTGGACTCCAGCGCTTCCGGCACCGGCAGGGAAAGCGGCTTCCCCGACTCCCGCAACCACTTCTTCGCCCGCACGAGCCGCTGCGCCACCGTCGCCGGTTTCGTCAGCAGGGCCGCCGCGATCTCGTTCACCCCGAGCCCGCCGACGGTCTTCAACGTCAGCGCCACCTGCGAGACCGTCGGCAGCGCGGGATGGCAACACAGCAACATCAGCACGAGTTCGTCGTCCGTGCCCCCGCCGGCTCCGTGCCCGTCGAGCTCCACGAGCCGCGGCAGCAGGGTGCGCAGGGTCTGTTCGCGCCGGACGACGTCCATCGCCCGATTACGTGCGGCTCGGAACAACCAGCCCTGCGGATTGTCCGGAACGCCGCACTGAGGCCAAGTGCGCAGCGCCTGTTCCAGCGCGTCGGCGACGGCCTCTTCGGCCAGGTCCAGCCGTTCGGGGCCGAGCGCCCTGGCCAGCGTGGCGACGATCCGCCCGGCACTGTGCCGGAACAAATGCTCCACCACGCCGGCCGGGCGCATCAGTCCTCACAACCGCGTTCGCCGACCTTGCGCACCTCGATCGGCCCGAACGCCAGATGCGGATGCGTCGCGAAGATCTTCTCCGCCTGATCGAGGTCCGCGGCTTCGATCACCTGGTAGCCGCCGACGATCTCGGTGGCCTCGGTGTGCGGCCCGTCCGTCGCGCCGACCTCACCGCCAGACCCGCGCAGCACGCGGCCGCTCCTCGACAGCCCGCCTCCGCCGATGAAGCGGCCCTCCTTGGTGCGTTCGTCAGCCCAGGCCAGGTAGCTCTCGAGCACGCGTTGCGCTTCGTCGGGGCCGAGGTGGTCGTGCGAGTCGGTCGTCGAGCGGATGAATCCGATGTAGGGGGGCATGGTGTCCTCCCTGGGGAATCGATGGTCCCTAGACGAACGAGCCCGCGGCAAATCGACATCAGTAGCGGAAGAGCCGGTCGTGCAGCTCCCGTTGACGCGCGAACCAGACACTCAGCCTGGTCCGGCGACGTCGGCGCTTCAACACTTGCCGGACCTCGCGCACGCAGGGTTCGTGGGGTGCGAAGGCCTTCCCGGTCAGGAGGACGGCGTAGTGGCCGTCCGGGCAGCGACCGGAAACGGAGATCATGCCCGGCGTCAGGTCGTCGACGAAATCGATCGAGCCGACCCCGACCACGGACCGGCGGTCGCAGGTGGGGCAGTAGACGACGAACACCTCACAGCTCCAGCCGCCAGGTCTGCCCGGTCAGCTCGTAACCGAAGCCCGTGATCGTCTCCTCGCTCACCAGCTGGAAGCCGGCCTTCCGGTAGATCGCCCGCGCCGCCTCCAGCAACGAGACCGTCCAGAGTTCCATCGCCTGGTAACCGGAGGCCCTCGCGAACTCGACGCATTCGGCGACCAGGCGTTTCCCGACGCCACGCCCTCGCGCGGCCGGTTCCAGGAGCAGCATCCGCAGCTTCGCGGTGGTGCCGTCTTCGGCGGGCATGCAGAAGACGCTGCCGACGCGCTCGCCGTCGAGTTCGGCGATCCAGCCCGCTTGGCGCGGGTCCCCGCGCCTGTCGACGTACTCCGCGACGACGCGGGCGACGAGTGCTTCGAAGCGTTCGTCCCAGCCGTACTCGCGGGAGTAGAGGGCACCGTGGCGATGGACGACCCAGCCGAAGTCACCCGGCCGGGGTGGGCGCAGGACCAGCGCGGCATCCGAGGCGCGCTCACCGACCAGCGAGGTGATCGTGTCCATGGCGCCGAGCAGCCGTTTCTGCTCGTCTTCGCCAAACTTGCCGAGCAGCGAGCCGATCCGGCCCACCGACCGTTGGTCGAGGACGGTGAAGGCCTTGCGGCCGTCCTCGGTCAGCCGGACGATCTGACGGCGTGCGTCCTCGTCGCTGCGTTCGCGGGTGAGGAGACCTCGCCCTTCGAGCCTCGCGAGCAGCCTGCTCGCGTACCCGGCGTCGAGGTCGAGACGTTTGCGCAGGTCGGCGACCTGGGTCGAATCCTGCTGCGCGAGTTCGAAGATGACCCTGGCTTCGCTCAGGGAGTACTCGGCGTCGGCCGGTCCTTCGTCGAGGACGCCGATCACGCCGGTGTACAGGCGGTTGAAGGCCCGGACGGTCGCCACCCGGTCCGCGGATCGATTCATTTGACCACCTCAACAGATTCGTTGACTGGGTCAAGTGTTACCCCGCGAAGCGGTGAAGGCAAGAAACTTTCCGGGGGGGGGTGGACATATGGAAACCCCGTGATGCTGCCAGGTCGGGGGTCCGCCAGCATCACGGGGTCGTAGTGGGTATCGACGCCACGTTCCGCGGCGTTACACCTCACGCACTATGTGTCGTAGGTCACTCGAACGAGCGACACCCACAACGGTTGTAGTCGGGTCAGCGCATGTGCGTGTGACGCGCCTGGGAGATAGCGATGAGCTCCTGACGAACGGTCGCGGTGGCCGCGGTGTCGATCGCCCGGTTCAGGGCCCGGCGAGTGCGAGCCTCGGCGCGACGGGCACGGAGCTTGGCGGCGATGTTGTTCATCGGTTTTTGTCATCCCCTTGGGAGTAGATCTTGCGTCTTCGTGGCTGTGCTTCTAGTATGCACCCTTTTTCACAAGGACGCCAACGATTATCCGGTGACTTGGCACACCTGCCGATGAATCATCGGCAACAAGAGCGTAAAACCGGAGAGATTTGGTGGCGCCGGTCACTTCTTGGTAACGCCGAGGGCATGACAAAGCCTCGATAGAAGTCTCTACCGCTTTCTAGGATTTACGCCATAAAGCCTGAGAGAGGCTTAGTCCCGGCCGAGCAGGTAGTGGCCGAAGTGCGGGACGGTGAAGGCGATGTGCCCGCGTTCGGCGGAGTACACCAGGCCCTTCTTCATCAGGCTGTCCCGCGCCGGAGACAGTGACGAAGGCTTCCGCCCCAGGTAGACGGCCACATCGGCGGTACCGGCGGACTCGTCCCGGCCCTGGGTCAGCTCGGCCATCGCGAGCAGGTACTCGCGTTCGGCCGGCGTCGCCCGCTCGTAGCGGGAGCCGAAGAAGCCGACCGCGAGCTCCGATTCGGCCTCCGGTGCCGCGACCTGCACGTCCTTCACGGTGATCGGATCCGCCGGCGCGGCATCCCAGGCGGCCTTGCCGTAGGCCTGGATGAAGTACGGATATCCGCCCGACGCGTCGAACAGGGCGTCCAGCGCCTCCGGCTCGATGCCCGCGTCTTCGCGCTCGATGGGCGCCATGACCGCGAGGTCGGCGTCTTCGCGCTCCAGCCTGTCGATCCGCGCGTAGCGGAAGAGGCGTTCCGAGTACGACTTCGACGCCGAAAGGACGGCGGGCACGTGCGGCAGCCCCGCGCCGACCACGACCAACGGCGCCCCGGACTGCGAGAGTTCGTGGCAGGCGGCGCAGAGCGCGGAAACGTCCTCCGGCAGCAGATCCTGGATTTCGTCGATCAGCAGCGCGACCCCGGTGCCGACGTCGGCCGCCAGCTCCGCGACCTCCGTGAACAGCTCGACCAGGTCGATCTCGATGTCGCCCGAATCCGCACGGCCCTGAGCGGCGGGCACGTCGATACCCGGTTGCCAGCGGTCACGGAGCTTCGCGTCCGGTTTGTTGGCGCGCAGCGCGAACGCCTTGAGCACGCCGAGCACCTGCTCGACCCGGTCCGGCGCGCGATGGCGCACGGCGAGGTCGCGGATCGCGCGGTGCAGCGCGGCCGACAGCGGCCGCCTGAGTTCGGTGTCCGGACGGGCCTCGATCTTGCCCGCGCCCCAGCCGTGCTTGATGGCCCGCGAGCGCAGTTCGCCCAGCAGCACGGTCTTCCCCACGCCACGCAGTCCGGTCAGCATCAGGCTGCGTTCAGGTCTCCCGCGGGCGACCCGTTCGAGCACGACCTCGAAGGCCTGGAGCTCGCGCACGCGGCCTGCCAGCTCGGGCGGCCGTTGACCGGCGCCCGGGGCGAAGGGGTTGCGGATGGGATCCACTCTCACACGCTATCGGCGTTTCTAGCGTGGACCCGATATTCCGCCATAGAGGGATAGGCGTGTCGCGACGGGTTACGCCGAGTGGACGGGTCTGCAGCCCCGTCCCTCGTTCCTAGTCGCGCAGGTTGCGCTCGGCGTAGACCGCCATTGCGTCACGGATGTACTCCGCGGTGCCCGCGCCGTGCTTCTCGTCGTACTGCCCGTAGCGCGGGTCGTCGACGTACAACTGCCCGAGTCCGGCGAAGTAGCCCTTCGACACGGCCCGCACGGCCGGCCGGAGCCACTCGTACAGCCGCTGCGTGATCGCCTGGGCCTCGTCGCCGTCGGCGGGCAGACCCTTGGCGCGGGCCTCACCGAAAGCGGCGGCGATGTCCTTCTGCTCCTGCTGGTGCGCCTTCTTGTCCTCGGCGCTCAGCGACTTCCACCACTGGTCGCCCTGCTTGTAGGCGTCGGCGCCCCAGCGTTCGGTGACCTCCTTCTCGTACTTCGTGTGGTCGAAGCCGTCGAACACTTCCGTTGCCATCAGCTGTTCACCTCTTTCTGTCTTCTTCAAGGTCGTCCTGACCGATTCGATCTGCCGTCCGAGCCGCTGTCGCTCCTGCTCCAGCCACTTCAGGTGCGTGCGCAGCGCCGCTGTCGTGTCCTGCTCCCCTTCGAGGACTTCGGCGATCGCGGGCAGGCTCAGCCCGAGTTCGCGAAGCAGCAGGATCCGTTGCAGCCGCACCAGCGCGTCCTGGTCGTAGTAGCGGTATCCGTTGCTCCCCACCCGGCTCGGTTCGAGCAGCCCGATGTCGCCGTAGTGGCGCAACGTGCGGCTCGTGGTCCCGGCCGAGCGGGCGATGTCCTGGATCGACCACTCCTTCTCGTTCGGCATGTCCACGAAGGTAGAGGTTGACGTTGCGTCAAAGTCAATCGAAGTTCACCCGACCGTGGCATGGTTCACGAATGAAGACATTCGCGCTGGTCATCGCCGCTGCGCTGACCTTGACGACGGCCGGGGTCGCCGACGCGCATCCGCGTCGCGCCTTCGACATCCAGGCCCACCGCGGCGGGCTCGGCCTCACGGTCGAGAGCACGCTCGCGTCGTTCGGCAAGGCGATGGAGCTGGGGGTGACCACGCTCGAACTCGACCTCCAGATCACCAAGGACGGTCGCGAGGTGATCACCCACGACCGCAAGACGACACCCGCGAAATGCCGCGACACCGCGCCGGCGACGCCCGGTGACCCGGCGTACCCGTACGTCGGCAAGTACGTGAAGGACCTGACGTTCGCGCAGGTCCGCACGCTGGACTGCGGTTCGATCCGGCAGCCCGCGCATCCCGGCCAGACGCTCTCCCCCGGGGCCAAGATGCCGACGCTCGCCGAGCTGTTCCAGCTGGCAAGGGACCACCGCGCCTGGGGCATCAAGTTCAACATCGAGACCAAGGTCGAGGCCGCCGCGCCGCACGAGACGGCGCCGCGTGAGCAGTTCGTCCAGCGGGCGGTGCGCGAGATCGTGCGCGGCGGGTTCGCGCACAACGTCTCGATCCAGAGCTTCGACTGGGGCGCGCTGATGCGCTTCCGCGAGGTCGCGCCCTGGCTCCCGACGGTCGCGCTGACCCAGCCCGAGTTCCTGCAGGTCGGGCAGCCGGGCAAGTCGCCGTGGCTCGGCGGGATCGACATCGACGACTTCGGCGGCAGCCCTGTCCGCGCGGTGAAGTCGTTCGGCGCGAAGGCGCTATCGCCGGTGCACGGCAACCCGCAGGGCGGCAAGGTCGGCGACCCCGACTACCGGCCGTTCACCACGAAGGCCCTGGTCACCGAGGCGCACCGGGCCGGGATCAAGGTCGTGCCCTGGACGATCAACGACCCGGCCACCATGCACAAGCTCATCGACGACGGCGTCGACGGCATCATCACCGACTACCCGGACCGGCTGCGGGAGGTCGCGGCGGCCCGCGGGTTCAAGCTGCCCAAGGCGTATCGAGCCCGCTAGGGGAATCTAGCTCTATCTAGTATCAGAGAAATATTCCGGCATACACCGTTAGCGCGGTTCGGCGACGTGGCGGGCGGGAAGACTGGGGTTAGGTTTGTTTCCCGGGTCCGGATCAGAAAGGTTACGACCGTGATTCTCCGTCGCGTCGCACGTCCGCTTCTCGCCGCGATCTTCATCTCCGGTGGGATCGGCGCGCTGAGGGACACCCAGGGGCACGCCAAAGCCGCGGAGCCGTTCCTCACCCAGTCCTTCGACAAGCTGGAGGGCGTGGTGCCGGAGTCGGTGCCGCGCGACCCCGCCACCCTCGTCCGGATCGACGCCGCGGTGAAGGTCGGGGCCGGGGTCGCGCTCGCCGCGGGCAAGGCGCCGCGCCTGGCCTCGCTGCTGCTGCTCGGCAGCCTCGTGCCGACGACGCTGGCCGCGCACCGGTTCTGGGAGATCAACGAACCGGCCGAGCGCCAGCAGCAGCAGATCCAGTTCATCAAGAACGCCGGTCTCGCCGGTGGACTGCTGCTCGCCGCCGCCGACACCGCCGGCAAGCCGTCGCTCGGCTGGCGCGCGAAGCGGGCCGCCGTCAAGACGGAGAAGCGCGCCGAGAAGCTGGCGAAGAAGGCCGAGAAGCGTCTCACCAGCTGAAGTCCCGCATTTAGTCCTCTGGATGCGCCTCGCATCCAGAGGACTAAACGCGCGGGGTCACGAGGTGAGGGCGGCGATGTCCTCTTCCTCGACGACCGTCCGCACCTCGACCTCGATCTCGTCGAACAACGCGGCGTAGGACTCGGCGAACGAGACGGCCTCGGCCAGGTCCTTGGCGTTGATCAGCGCGAACCCGCCGATGACCTCCTTGGCCTCGGTGAACGGGCCGTCGGTCGCGGTGATCTTGCCGCCGCGCGCCTTGCGGACCTTCGCGCCCTTCTCCGAAGGGTGCACGCCCTCCGCCGTGATCAGGATGCCCTTCTCGAACGAGTCCTCGATGAAGGCGCCCATCTTCTCGATGAACTCCTTGCTCGGGTTCCAGGCTTCCGGGGCGCTCTCGTCGAGCCGGTGCATCATCAGAAACCGCATCGCTGCTCCTCAGTGTCTTGGCGGGGCTGTTTCTACCCCGCCTTCACCGACGCGTCGAGCGGCTCGACGGCGGTTCGACATTTCGTTCAGAAGTTTTTCTAGCGGCTCGCGACCTTCTTGTACTGGGCCGTCGCGAGCGGCGCGAAGATCGCGATGATGGCGACGCAGCACAGGATCGCGTACAGCGAAGCGTGCTCGGCGGGCCAGCCCGTCGGCGCCGCACCGAAGCGGTTCCCGAACAGGTCACGAGCCGAGTTGATCACCGCGGTGAACGGGTTCCAGTCGGCGATGGCCTTCAGCACGCCCGGCAGCTTGTCCGCCGGGACGAACGCCGTCGAGATGAAGCTCAGCGGGAACATCCACATCAGCCCGGCGCTCTGCGCGACCTCGACGCTGCGCGCGACGAGCCCGATCCACGCGCCGACCCAGGACAGCGCCCACGCGAACATCAGCATCACCAGGTAGCCGAGCACCGCGTCGAGGAAGCTGCCGCGGATCCGCCAGCCGACGAGCAGGCCGCAGAGCGACATGACGATGAGGGCGACCACGCTGATCACCAGATCCGACGTCGTCCGGCCGAAGATCACCGCGAGCCGGGAGATCGGCAGCGAACGGAACCGGTCGATGATGCCCTTCTGCAGGTCGTTCGCGAACCCGATCACGGTGAAGGCCGAGTTGAACGCGACCGTCTGCGCGAAGATGCCCGCGATCAGGAACTCGCGATACGCGAGCCCGCCCGCTTCCCCGCCGATCGCGTCGCCGAAGACGTACGCGAACAGCAGCACGAACATGATCGGCTGCAGGGTGGCCGCCATCAGCCAGTCCGGGTTGCGCTGGACGTTCTTCAGGTTCCGCCAGGTGATCACGCCACCGTCGGAAAAGGCCTTCGCGACCGCGCTCACTTTTTCTCCCCCTCGTCCGTGGCGTGTCCTGTCAGCGAAAGGAAGACGTCGTCGAGCGTCGGCCGGTGCAGCGCGACGTCCTGAATGGCGACGCCGTGGCCGTCCAGCCGCCGCAGTGCCTCGATCAACGCCTTCGGCCCGCCCTCGACCAGGACGTCGACCTTGCGGGTGTGCTCGTCGACCGACGGTGTCCCCGAGCCGACCTCGGTCAGCACCTGGGTGGTCATGGCGAGGTCGCTCGCGTTCGCCACGACGAGTTCCAGCCGCTCGCCGCCGATCTCCTGCTTGAGCTCGTCGGCGGTGCCGCGCGCGATGACCTTCCCCTTGTCGATCACCACGATCGAGTCGGCGAGCTGATCGGCCTCCTCCAGATACTGCGTGGTCAGCAGCACCGTCGTGCCGTCGGCGACGAGCTCCTTGATGACCTCCCAGGTGTCGATCCGGCCGCGCGGATCGAGCCCGGTGGTCGGCTCGTCGAGGATCACCACGGTCGGTTCGGCGACCAGCGCGCCCGCGAGGTCGAGCCGTCGCCGCATACCGCCGGAGTACGTCTTGGCGGGACGATCCGCCGCGTCCTCCAGCCGGAACCGGGCGAGCAGCTCGCGCGCGCGGGATTTCGCCGCGGCCTTCTTGCTCCCGTACAGCCTGCCGACCATGTACAGGTTCTCGAACCCGGTGAGGTTCTCGTCCACGGCGGCGTACTGCCCGGAAAGCCCGATCGACCGCCGGACGGCGTCGGGATGGGCCAGCACGTCGTGCCCGGCCACCTCCGCCTCGCCCGAATCCGGGCGGAGCAGCGTGGTCAGGATGCGGACCGTCGTCGTCTTGCCGGCACCGTTGGGCCCCAGGAGGCCCAGCACCTTGCCCTTCGGGATCGACAGATCGACCCCGTCGAGCGCTCGGGTGGATCCGTAGGTCTTGACCAGCGCTTTCGCCTGAACTGCGAACATGCGGTCAAACTAGACCCCGGCACCGACAAAGGCACCGGGGTTTTTCCCGGATCCGCTCCAGGCGAACGGGCTATTTCTCCAGGATCGCGGTGACGCCCTGGCCGCCCGCGGCGCAGATCGAGATGAGTCCGCGGCCGGATCCCTTCTCGTTCAACAGCTTCGCGAGCGTGGCGACGATACGGCCACCGGTCGCCGCGAACGGGTGCCCGGCCGCCAGCGAAGAACCGTTGACGTTCAGCTTCGCCCGATCGATGGAGCCGAGCGGCTCGTCGAGGCCCAGCTTCTCCTTGGCGAACGCCGGGTCCTCCCACGCCTTGAGGGTGGCGAGCACCTGCGACGCGAAGGCCTCGTGGATCTCGTAGAAGTCGAAGTCCTGCAAGGTGAGCCCGGCGCGCGTGAGCATCTGCGGGACGGCGTACGCGGGCGCCATCAGCAGGCCCTCGTCGCCGTGGACGTAGTCGACGGCCGCGGTCTGCGAGAACGTCAGGTACGCCAGCACCGGCAGCTTCCGCGCCTTCGCCCACTGCTCGGTCGCGAGCAGGACCGTCGACGCGCCGTCGGACAGCGGCGTCGAGTTGCCCGCGGTCATCGTGCCCTCGGGACCACCGAAAGCGGGCTTCAGTTTCGCGAGCTTCTCGACGCTGGAGTCCGGCCGCAGGTTCTGGTCGCGCGCCAGCTTCAGGTACGGCGTCACCAGGTCGTCGAAGAAGCCCTTGTCGTACGCGGCGCCGAGGCGCTGGTGGCTGGTCGCGGCGAGCTCGTCCTGCGCCTCGCGGGTGATCTCCCAGACCTTCGCGGTCAGCGCCGCGTGCTCGCCCATGGACAGGCCGGTGCGCGGCTCGGAGTTACGCGGGATCTCGGGGACGATGTGGCCGGGGCGCAGCTTCGCGGCGAGCTTCAACCGCTCGGGCAGCGTCTTCGCGGCGTTGAGCTGCACGAGGATCTGGCGCAGATCGTCGTTGACCGCCAGCGGCGCGTCGGACGTGGTGTCGACGCCGCCCGCGATGGCCGAGTCGATCTGGCCGAGGGCGATCTTGTTGGCGACGTTGATGATCGCCTGGAGGCCGGTGCCGCAGGCCATCTGCACGTCGGAGGCCGGGGTGGCGGGGTTCAGCCTGCTGCCGAGGACGCTTTCGCGGGCGAGGTTGAAGTCGCGGGCGTGCTTGAGCACGGCGCCGGCGGCGACCTCGCCGATCACCTCGTCCTGCAGGGAGAAGCGGCTGACCAGGCCGTCGAGGGCGGCCGTGAACATGTCCTGGTTCGACGCTTTCGCGTACGGGCCGTTCGAGCGGGCGAAGGGGATCCGGTTACCGCCGATGATCGCGACCTTGCGCACGGGTGCCGTCCTTTTCGTGGCCATTTTTTCCACTCCTCCGTAGGCTCTCTCACACTGTAACCTACTAGCGAGTAGGTTAGAATGCGACGTGACGCAAACTGCACGGGAGGCACGTAATGGCTGACAGGTACCAGCAGTTCACGAAGAGCCCGGTAGGGAAATTCGTGGTGCCGAAGCTCGGCCTGCCGAATCCCGCCACGCTCCGCCGGTACAAGCCCGGTCAGCCCCCTCTCGAGGGTCCCGCACTTCTGGGCGCCGCGCCGGGCGGTCGTCTCGAAAAGGTGATCGAGGCGCAGCTGCACCGCGCGGGCATCGAGGTCCTCTCGACGGCGGCCGACAAGCACGCCGCGCTCGTCTTCGACGCGACAGGCGTGAAGGACCCGAAGCAGCTTCGCGAGGTCTACAACTTCTTCCACCCGGTGATCCGGAGCGTCGGGCCGTCGGGCCGCGTCGTGGTCCTCGGAACGCCGCCGGAGCTGGTCGAAGGGCACGAGCGGATCGCGCAGCGCGCGCTCGAAGGCTTTGTGCGCTCCGTCGGTAAGGAACTGAAGCGCGGCGCGACCGCCCAGCTCGTATACGTCGCCGAAGGAGCCGAAGAGGCCACTGAGTCCACGCTCCGGTTCCTGCTGTCGGCGAAGTCCGCCTTCGTCGACGCCCAGGTCATCCGCGTCGGCACCGAGGCCAAGACCGCCTCCGCCCCGGCCGACTGGACGAAACCCCTCGAAGGCAAGGTCGCCCTGGTCACCGGCGCTTCCCGCGGTATCGGCGCCGCCATCGCCGAGGTGCTGGGCCGCGACGGCGCCCACGTCGTCGCGCTCGACATCCCCGCGCAGGGCGCGGACCTGTCCAAGGTGGCCAACAAGGTCGGCGGCTCGTCGCTGCAGCTGGACATCACCGCCGCCGACGCGCCGGAGAAGCTCGCCGAGTACCTGACCACGCGCCACGGCGGCGTCGACATCGTCGTGCACAACGCGGGTATCACGCGGGACAAGACGCTCGGCAACATGACCGAAGGCGGCTGGGACTCGGTCATCGCGGTCAACCTCGCGTCGCAGCTCGCGGTGAACGAGAAGCTCATCGCCGACAAGGTGTTGCACGACAACGGCCGCATCATCGGTGTCTCCTCGATCGCCGGCATCGCGGGCAACGTCGGCCAGACCAACTACGCCACCAGCAAGGCGGGCGTCATCGGGATGGTGAACGACGGTGCGCCGAAGCTCGCGGAGTATGGCGGCACGATCAACGCCGTCGCGCCCGGTTTCATCGAGACCAAGATGACCGCCGCCGTCCCGCTGTTCATCCGCGAGGCCGGGCGGCGGCTGTCCAGCCTCGGCCAGGGCGGGCTCCCGGTCGACGTCGCCGAGACGATCGCCTGGTACGCCAACCCGGCTTCGGCGGCGGTCAACGGCAACGTGGTCCGCGTCTGCGGCCAGGCACTGCTGGGGGCGTGAGCATGGCCGTCAAGGAACTCCACGAGTCGCCGAGCCTGTCTTCGCTGTACCCCAAGGCGTTGCTCGGCTCGCTGCGCAAGAGCGGTGGGAACACGCTGCCGGGCACCGAGTTCGTCCGCGAGGGCGTCGTCGTCGACCCGGCGCACCTCGCCGCGTACAACCAGGTGTGCGGATTCCGGCTCGACGACGTGCTCCCGGCGACGTATCCGCATATCCTCGCGTTCCCGTTGCAGATGGCGCTGATGACCGAGGCCGACTTCCCGTTCCCGTTGCTGGGCATGGTGCACGTCGCGAACCGGATCACCCAGCACCGGCAGCTACGGCTCGACGAATCGTTCACCCTCCGCGTGCGCGCCGAGGATCTGCGCCCGCACGAGAAGGGCAGGCAGTTCGACGTCGTCAGCGAGCTGCTGGTCAGCGACAGTCCTGTGTGGACGGACGTCAGCACGTACCTGCGCCGTGGTGGCGGCAGCGGCGAGAAGACCTCGCGCGGTCAGCTCTCCCAGCCGTCGGCCAACGCGATCTGGCACGTGCCCGGCGACATCGGTCGTCGCTACGCCGAGGTCTCCGGCGACCGCAACCCGATCCACCTGCACCCGATCACCGCGAAGGCGTTCGGCTTCCCGGCCGCGATCGCGCACGGCATGTGGACGAAGGCGCACGCGCTCGCGGCGTTCGAGGGCAGGCTCCCGGAGGCGTTCACCGTCGACGTCAGGTTCAAGCAACCGGTCCTGCTGCCCGCGAAGGCCGCTTTCACCACCTGGAGTGAGGGCGACGGCTGGGCGTTCGAGCTGTGGAACGCGCGCAAGCCGAAGCCGCACCTGGAGGGCTCAGTCGCCGCTCTCTGACGGCTTCCAGATCTCGCCCTCGACGAGGTCGTTGAACCCGAGCCACACCAGGTTCATCAGCCACGAGGCGAGCACGCCGTCGGAGACGTCGGGGTGGTCGAGTGCCCAGTCGGCCAGCGACTCGGCCGCCCCGACCAGTGCGGCGGACAGCCCGGCGCCGGAGAACTCGGCCTGTTCGCCGAGGCCCTTGCGGGTGCCCGCGGAGACGACCAGCGCGGCGACCAGCTCGATCGCGCGGGTGCGCATGTCGGTGATCTCCGCGGCGAAGGCGCCGCCGACGGTCATGGCCTGGCGGTGCAGCACCGTCCAGGACTCGCGGTAGTCGGCGACGAACCGGTAGAACGCGCGGAGCCCGTGCCAAAGCTGCATGTCGGGCGGCAGATCGGGTTTGATCCCGTCCTGCACCGCCTCCAGCAGGCGGGTGGCTTCGCGGCGGATGCACGCGCCGAAGAGGTCTTCCTTCGAGCCGAGATAGGTGTAGATCATCGGCTTGGACACGCCGGCGACCTCGGAGATCTCGTCCATCGACGCGGAGTGATAGCCGTAGCGCGAGAACACCGAGACCGCCGCGTCCAGGATCTGGCGTTCCCGCACCGCTCTCGGCAGCCGTTTGGCGCGTTCGGCGGGACGCGGTACTTCCTCGGACACTCAGGACCTCCCATTAGTTCGCGTAAGACGCTACCGGGCCACCACCGGCGAGGGTGATTTCGGCACGCTTGCCCGCCTACCTACTCGCGGGTAGCCTTACGCTCGGGTAGGCGGAACTGGAGGGAAGATGACCGAGATCGTGGGGCTGACCGGCCGCGCGCTGGTCGACGCGTTGGAGCGGATCGAGCCGGATTCCGCCGAGGCGCACTCTCTCGACGTCAACGAGGTCGCGGGCGCCATCGACCCGAAGGACCTCGGCAAGGACGACGTCCGGCGGCTGCTGAGCGCCCTGGGGCGGCTCGCCGAGTCCGCGCCCGCGTTCGACCTCCGCAAGGTGGACCCGGCCCGCTTCGCGAACCTCGTCGCGCGCGCCTCGCGAACCCAACTCGAGAGCGTCGTCGCCGAACGGCCGCTGCGGGAGCGCGTGCTGCGCGAGATCTTCGACCGCATGGGCGCCCACATCCGGCAGGACCGCGCGAAGACCCTGCACGCCGTGGTGCACTGGCGGCTGTCCGGCGGCACCGGCGACGGCGGGTACGACCGCTACGAGACGGTGATCTCGCACGGCGAATGCACGGTGAGCCGGGACATGAGGGAGAAACCGAGGGTGACGATCACGATAGCGCCCGTCGATTTCTTCCGGCTCATCACCCATCAGGCGACGCCCGCTGTGCTATTCGTCACCGGAAAGATCAAAGTAAAAGGTGACCTGGCATTCGCGGCCGGTCTGATCGGTTTCTTCGACCTGCCGAAGCCTTCCTGAACCCGGCCGAGCAGATACACTTCCGTGCCGTGCCCCGAAATTCTCCGAACCGGCGCTGGCGGGACAAGGTACGCCTTTCCCGTCCGTCGAGGCCGCACAAAACGCGCACCGGTGGCGAGCATGTCGTCAACGCCTTCGCGGAGAAACTCGAGCTCGCCAAACTGACCCCCGAGCAGTTCACCCAGGTGCTGGAAACCCTGCACATGCTGGGTGAAACCGGCGCGGGCATCGAGTTGAGCTCACTGGAGACCGAGGTGCTCGTCGACGTCGTGCAACGAGCGTCGCGGGAGCAGCTCAAGGCCATCTCCGATCATCCGGAACTGCGTTCGGCTTTCCTCGACGAGATTTTCCGCAGAATGTCGGATCATTTCGTTCCGGAACGCGCGCGGCATGTCGACTTCGTCGTCGCGTGGCGTTTCACCGACGGTGACGGAGAAGACGGTTTCGATCGTTTTCAAACGGTCATCGAAGACGGCGTCTGCGTTTCCAGCACCGATCTCGCGCGTACTCCGGACACCACCATCACGCTGTCCGTCGACGACTTCATCCGGATGGCCACCGGCAACGCGGCGGTGGCGGCGATGTTCGTGACGGGCAAGGTGAAGGTCAAGGGCGAGTACGCGCCGGCCGTGCGGTTCAGCGGGTATTTCGACATCCCGAAGCCCGCCTCGTGAGTGGTAAGGACGGTTATCGAGGAGTAAGGCAAAGGTAGCGCGTTCAGGTGAGGTGACCCTGGGGTGACGCGGCACGTAACTCGCGTGATCAGACACGAGTCTCGCGTGCTTGAAGACGTAACTCGCGTGCGTGAGGACGTGAGTTACGCCTTCGCTCCGCCCGCCACCGCGGGTCGTCGAAGGTTCGCTGAGTCGTGCGGCGATAGCGGACGTTGGGACTCCGCAGATTCTTCTCCGTCGCTTCGATCAGTCCCTGCCGGAGCAGGACGCTCAGCCATCTTGTCATCGTTGCAGTCCGGTCGACGCCACCAGATCGGCACGCGTCGCCTCGCCGTCGCCCAGCGCGTCAAGGATTTCTTCGCGTCGATCGGCGCGGCGCCTGGGAGGCGACGGGGCGTCGGTGGAAGCGGGTGCCACATCCTCGGCAAGGGTGTAGTGCGCGTACCGGCGACCGCCGGTCGGGACCGACAAGCCTCGTGCGACAAGGTTCGTCGTAGAGCATGTCGCCGTCCTAGCTTCGCCACTAGCTGTGTAGTGGCGAAGCTGAGGGCTCAGCCCTCGACGATGCGGCCCTCGATCACCGGCGGCTGCTTCTTGGCGGCCTCCGCGGGCGGTGTGTCCACGACGACCTCGCTGTCCACGACCATCACCGGCCCGCGTGTGCGGTTGGCGAACTTGACCGCCCGGCGCGCCATCCGCTTCTGCCAGACCTTGCGCGCGACGCTCCGCGTCGGCGGCAGGATGAACAGCAGGCCGATGACGTCGCTGACGAACCCGGGCAGCAGGATCAGCAGGCCGCCGAGCCCGATGAGCATCCCGTCGGTGAGTTCCTTCTCCGCGTCGGCCGGTCGCCCGAGCCGCGCGGACTCGGCGAACGCCCGGAAGGCGCGGCCGCCTTCACGGCGTGCGAGCCAGGACCCGACGAACGCGCCGGCGAAGAGCAGCGCGATCGTGCCGAGGACGCCAACGGCCGAGCCCACCGCCCACACGGCGGCGATCTCGGCGACGACATAGAGCAGGAACGCGACAGCCATACTGGGACAACGTACGGCTTGCCCGTTTTGCTCCCAACCCCCGGTCAACCGATCCGGCTAAGGAAATCCTCCGCCTCGCGTGGACTGCTCAGCACGATCCGTCGCGCGTGCGCCCCCTGCTCCGCGATCCGCCGCACGGTCCGGTCGCGATGGTGCTTCGGCCAGCGCCAGACGTAGGTATAGAACTCCAGATCCAGCCTTTCGGGGCAGCCGGGAGCCTGCTTGTCCTGCCCGTATTCGCGCAGGCACCGCACGAGCACTCGCCGTAGGCAGACGCGGCGCGGGTAGTCGAGAAAGATAATCGTGTCGGCTCGCGGGAGCCGGAGGTGCATCGACCCTCCGTAGTTGCCGTCGATCACCCAGGCATCGGATTCGATGATCTCCTGCTGCGCGGCGTGGAACTCGGCGTCCGGCGCCGGCGTCCATCCCGGCCGCCAGTAGAGCCGGTCGAGATGGGTGACCGGCAGGCCGAGCGCGGCGCCGAGCCGTCGCGAGAACGTCGACTTCCCGGCGCCGCTGCACCCGACGACCATGATCCGCCGCATGGTCACGCTTCGTCGAGATACGCGGCGGCCTGCAAGGTGAACAGGTCGGCATAGCCCGCCTTCGCGGCCATCAGCTCGTCGTGTGTCCCGTATTCGGCGACCTTTCCGTGTTCCAGCAACAGAATCCGCTCCGCCTGCCGGACGGTGGAGAACCGGTGCGAGATGTACAGCGTCGTGCGCCCCTCCGAAAGCTCCCGAAGCCTCGAGAAGAGGTCGTGCTCGGCCTGCGCGTCGAGGGCGGAGGTGGGCTCGTCGAGGATCAGGATCGGCGCTTCCCGCAGGAACGCCCTGGACAGCGCGATCTTCTGCCATTCACCACCGGACAGGCTGACGCCCTGGTCGAACCAGCGGCCGAGCGGGGTGTCGTAGCCGCTGGGCAGGCGCTCGATCCGCTCGTCGGCTCCGGCCCGTTTCGCCGACGTCTCGATCCGTTCCCGGTCGACGAGATGGGTCAGGTCGCCGAGCCCGATGTTCTCGGCCGCGGTGCCCTGATACGTCACGTAGTCCTGGAACATCGCGCTGATCCGCCGCCGCAGTTCCACCGGGTCGTACTCGCGGATGTCGACGTCGTCGAGCAGGATCCGCCCGCCCGTCGGGTCGTACAGCCGGCACAGCAGTTTGAACAGTGTCGACTTCCCGGCGCCGTTGCGGCCGACGACGGCGACCGTCTCGCCCGGCCGGATTTCGAAGCTCACGCCGTCGAGAGCGGGGTCGGCCGCCCCGGGATAGGTGAACGACACTTCCTCGAACCGAATGTGACCCTCCACAGTGGACGGAAGAGGGCGGGGCTCCGGTGGCGCGACGATCTCCGGTTTCGTCCCGAGAAATCGGTACAGCGTGTCGAGGTAGAGATTGTTCTCGTACATCCCGGAAAACGCGGTGAACAACCCTTGGACGGATGTCTGCACCGACGCCGCGGCGGCCGTGTACAGCGCGAGATCGCCGAGGGTGAGCCTGCCGCCGACGGCCTCCAGCGCGATGTACAGCGCGATCGCGGATCCGGCGGCGGTGCTGAGCAAGCCCCATGACGTCGAGCTGACACTCCGCTTGCGGGTCAGTGTGCGCTGCCGGTCGTAGAAGACCTGGCCGAGGCGCTGGAACCGGTCGACGAAGTACGGACCGAGCCCGAAGAGCTTGGTCTCCTTGGCGTACGTGTCCGTGGTGACCAAAGAGGACAGATAATCCATCCGCCGTTTCAGCGGGGACATCATCAGGGTCAGCCAGAACGCGCGGGCGCCGTACTTCGACTGGGAGATGAACGCGGGGATCGGCGCCACGAGCGCGACGAGCGCCAGCAGCGGACTGATCGAGACGAGCAGCGCGATCATGCTGCTGAAGGTGATCAGCGTCCGGATCAAGCCCAGCGCCGAGTTCATCATCGACAGCGGCCGCGTCGGCGCTTCCTGCGCGGCTTGGCGCAGCATGTCGTAGGACGCGGAACCCTCGAAGTACGAGAGGTGCAGCTTGCTCGCGTGGTCCATCACCTGGTGGCGGATGGTCAGCGTCATCCGTTCCTGCAGCAGGGATTGGCCGTAGGTGGTCAGCGCCTGCGAAATCGCGGTGAGCACGAGGATGCCGAACTGGAAGAGGGCGACACCGACGATCGCGTTCTTCGTCCCGTGTCCCTGGATCGCCGCGACCACCGAGTCGATCAGCAGCTTCGCCACGTACGCGGTCGCCGTCGGGAGGAGACCGGAAAGCAGCGTCACCAGGGTGATCACGATGGTCAGCGGTGGGCTTGCCTGCCAGGTCAGCTTCGCGACCTTCGGCAGGCCGCGGACCGTGCCCGCGATGTTGACCCACATGCGGTTGAGCCGGGACTTCAGGTCTTTCGGGAGGGCTTCGGGTTCGGGCTCCGGGATGTCGACCGGGCCGGTCAGGCCGCTGTCGGGCACCGTCGACGGCGGGCGGCGTCGCCTGCCACCGCGAGCCATGAACAGTTCAAGGCTCCCACCGGGCGGGCCGATCACGCGGCCGCCAAGGCGCCGTTGAGGAACACGTCGACGAGCTCCATCGTGGTGGGCTCGTCACCGGTCTCGCTGAACCGGATCCGGCCGCTGAACAGCAACGACAGGAAAAGCGCCGCGGACTGCGCCGGCGGCAGGCGGAGCCGGTCCTTCTCCGGTTCGAACAGCTCGGCCATGGCGTCGCGCATGGCGCTCATCGACTCCTTGCGCCGGTCCCTGCGATGCTCGGGTCGTTTTCCGGAGCCATGCATGATCGCCATCAGCGCGCCCATGCGCTGGAGGTGCGCGCTGAGCGCGTCGGCCGCCTCGATGAGCCTGTCGTCGAGGGATTGGTCGAGGTCGATGACCGCGATCGCGTCGAGCACCTGGTCGGGTTTCAGCGCTTCGGCGAAGCAGGTGGCGAACAGTTCGTCCTTGTCCTTGAACACGCGGAAGACCGTGCCCTCGCCGATACCCGCGGCGCGCGCGATCTGGCTCGACGTGACACCGGCGCCGTGCTCCACCAGCAGCGGCAGCACGGACTGGACGATCATCCGGCGCCGCTCTTCGGCGCTCATCCCCGGCGCTCTCCGCCGGGAGGTGGTTTCTGTCATGCGTCCAGTCTGCGGAGTGAGCGCTCACTCCGTCAAGCGGTTAAGGAAGGACGCTTTCCCCGCATCACCTGCGGGGAAAGCGTCCTTCAGCGCCGTGCGTCAGTAGGTGATCGCGACCGCGGGGTCGGCCAGCAGAGCGCCGACGTCGGCCAGGAACTCCGAACCCTGCTGCCCGTCGACCACGCGGTGGTCGAAGCTCAGCGAAAGCTGGAGCACCTTGCGCACCTTGATCTCGCCGTCGACCACCCACGGGGTGTCCTTGATCGCGCCGAGGCACAGGATCGCGGACTCGCCGGGGTTGATGATCGGCGTGCCGGTGTCGACGCCGAAGACGCCGACGTTGGTGATGGTGATCGTGCCGCCGAGCATGGCGGCCGGGGTGGTCTTGCCCTCACGGGCGACGTCGGTCAGCTCGGTGAGCGCGATCGCGAGTTCCTTGAGGGACATCGAATCCGCGTCGCGGACCTTGGGCACGACGAGCCCGCGCGGGGTGGCCGCGGCGATCCCGAGGTGCACGTAGTCCTTGTAGACGATCTCCTGCGCCGCCTCGTCCCACACCGCGTTGACGTCCGGAGTGCGCTTGGCCGCCAGGCAGACGGCCTTCGCCGCGAAGGTCAGCGGGGTGACCTTGACCCCGGCGAACTCGCGCGACTTCTTGAGCTTCTCCCGGAATTCCATCATCGGCGTGACGTCGATGGTGAGGAATTCCGTGACGTGCGGGGCGGTGTACGCGCTCTGCACCATCGCGGCGGCGGTGGCCTTGCGGACGCCCTTGATCGGCACCCGGCGTTCCCGCGTCGCGGGGTCGTAGCCACTGTCCACACTGGACACAGCAGCGGCCGGAGCGGCGGAACCGTTGGCGGCCGCCTGCACGTCGTCACGGGTGATGACGCCGCCGTCGGCGGAGCCGGTGAGCGCGTGCAGGTCGACGCCGAGGTCCTTGGCGAGTTTGCGCACCGGCGGCTTCGCCAGCGGCACGTACCCGCCCTTCGGCTTCGAAGGCGCGACAGCCACAGCAGGTGCCGCCGGAGCAGGGGCGGGAGTGGCGCCCTTACGCGCACGCCGCTGCGTGACGACGGCCTTGGAGCCGTAGCCGACCAGCGGCTTCATCTCCTCTTCCGCCGGTTCCTCCGCCACGGGCGCGGCGGTGGGCGCCGGGGCCGCCTTGCCGTCCGGGTCGACGTCGATGGTGAGGATCGGCGCGCCGACCTCCACCGTCTGGCCCGGTTCGACGAGCAGTTCGGTGATCACGCCCGCCCACGGGATGGGCAGTTCGACGGCGGCCTTCGCGGTCTCGACCTCGACGACGATCTGGTTCACCGTGACCTTGTCGCCCGGCTTGACCTGCCAGGCGATGATGTCGGCTTCGGTCAGCCCTTCGGCCGTGTCGGCGAGGGGGAATTGTTTGTACTCGGGCATTTCAGGAACTTCCCCCTTACCAGGCGAGTGAACGGTCGACGGTGTGCAGCACCCGGTCCAGGTCGGGGAGGTAGTGCTCCTCGAGTTTGGCCGGCGGGTACGGCGTGTCGAATCCGGTCACCCGCAGCACGGGGGCTTCCAGCGAGTAGAAGCATTCCTGCTGCACGCGCGCGGCGATCTCCGAGGTCAGCGACGATTCGGACGGCGCCTCGCTCAGCGCGATGAGCCGCCCGGTCTTGCGCACCGACTCGAACACCGGCTCCAGATCGAGCGGGGACAGCGTCCGAAGGTCGATGACCTCCAGGGACTTGCCCTCGTCTTCGGCGGCGGCCGCCGCGTCGAGCGCGACCTTCACCGACGGGCCGTACGCGACGACGGTGGCCGTGGTGCCTTCGCGGACGACGCGGGACTTGAACAGCTCGTCCGGCGTGCCCTCCGTGTCGACCTCGGACTTCATCGCGCCCGAGTGGTACAGCTTCTTCGGCTCGAAGAACAGGATCGGGTCGTCGGATTTGATCGCCTGCTGGATGCCCCAGTAGGCGTCGACGGCGTTCGAAACCGACACGACCTTCAGGCCGGGGATGTGCGCGAACAGCGATTCCGGCGACTCCGAGTGGTGCTCGACCGCGCCGATGCCGCCACCGAACGGCACCCGGATCACGATGGGCATCTTGATCTTGCCCTGCGTCCGGTAGTGCAGCTTCGCGACCTGGCTGGAGATCTGGTCGAAGCCAGGGAAGATGAAGCCCTCGAACTGGATCTCGCACACCGGGCGGAAACCGCGGACGGCGAGGCCGACCGCGGTGCCGATGATGCCCGATTCGGCCAGCGGCGTGTCCAGGACGCGCTGCTCGCCGAAATCCTTCTGCAGGCCGTCGGTGATGCGGAAGACGCCGCCGAGCTTGCCGACGTCTTCACCCATGACCAGGACCTTCGGGTCCTCTTCCATGGCGCGCCGGAGGCCGAGGTTGATCGCCTTGCCGATGGTGAGTTTCTGGAGGTCGCTCATTTCAGTGTCCCTCCGCCCCGACGAAACCGTCCAAGTAGGACAGGAACTCTTCACGCTGCGCGTCCAGCAGCGGAGTGGACTCCGCGTACACGTTGGAGAAGATCCGCTCGGGTGGCGGTTCGGGCATGTTGAAGCAGTAGTCGCGCAGCTCGGCCGCGAACGCGTCCGAATCGGCCTGCACCTGGTCGAAGAACGCCTGGTCGGCGCCGCCACCGCGGGCGAGGTACGCCCGGACGCGCTCGATCGGGTCCTTCAGCTTCCACTCCTCCAGCTCGTCGGAGAGCCGGTAGCGGGTCGGGTCGTCGGTGGTGGTGTGCGCGTCCATCCGGTAGGTGAACGCCTCGATCAGCACCGGGCCGTTGCCGTGGCGGCACTCTTCCAGCGCCCAGCGGGAGACCGCGAGGCAGGCGAGGACGTCGTTGCCGTCGACGCGGATGCCGGGGAAGCCGTAACCGCGGGCGCGCTGGTACAGCGGCAGCCGCGACTGGCGTTCGGTGGGCTCCGAGATCGCCCACTGGTTGTTCTGGCAGAAGAACACGAGCGGCGCGTCGTAGACCGCGGCCCAGACGAAGCCTTCGTGCACGTCGCCCTGCGAAGTCGCTCCGTCACCGAAGTAACAGATGGTCGCTTCGCCGTCGTCGTCGCCGACCTTGCCTTCGAACTTCTGGCCCATCGCGTAACCGGCGGCGTTGAGCACCTGGTTGCCGATCACGATGGTGTACGGGTGGAAGCCGTGGGCCTTGTAGTCCCAGCCGCTGTGGTCGGTGCAGCGGAAGATGCCGAGCACCTCTTTGAGGTCGACGCCGCGGGCGTACGCGACACCGTGCTCGCGGTAGCTGGGGAACGCCATGTCCGACTTCCGCAGCGCGCGGCCGGAGCCGATCTGCGCGGCCTCCTGCCCCAGCAGCGGGACCCAGATGCCGAGCTGGCCCTGGCGCTGCATCGCGTTGGCCTCGCGGTCCGCGCGGCGGACCAGGACCATGTCGCGGTAAAGACCCTTGAGGGCTTCGACGTCGATGTCGTCGACGTAGCGGTCGAATTGCGGCGAAGAGATCCGTTCGCCTTCGGGGGTGAGCAGCTGAGTCAGCTCAGCGCCACCTTCGCTCGTTGCTCGCAAACCGGCGATCACCTGTTCGGGGGAAGGCTGCGCCGCTACGGCGGCGGGCCCATCTCCAGGCTCCGGGTGCGTCCAGTGTTCGGACGGCATGCGCTGCTCTCCTTGATGTCGGCGCCTCTGGCGGCCACTTGTGGCGGCCACAGTGACTGCGCCGGCGGGGACCAGCGCGTCGGATCTGAAGCGCTGGGTCACCGTCGGCGTTGACGGTTCGTGCGGACATCCTGGCATGCCGGACGCCGTTTTGGTCAGTGGCGGATGCTGATTTGTTGCTGAGAAAGGGTGTCTGATCAGGGAAAATGCTAGGAAGCCCGAGTGTGGGGCCGCCGAAAGTAGGGAATTCACCCGCGGGCCGACCAGCGGACGACTCGTCCGGACGGGTGTCCTGCCCGGCTTGACCGATGACGATCCGTGCCCGCCACTGTGATCCATCCCACTCCCCGCCGCCCGTGGCAGGATGGCGGACGTGGAGCAGAAATCCGTACGCGAAACCGTGGTTTCGAACTGGACGAACGACGTCCTTCCCAGCCTGTCCGGCCTGGTGGCGATCCCCGCCTTGTCGCCGGCGTTCGACTCCGAGTGGGCGAAGACCGGCCATCTGGCCGCCGCCGTCGAGCACGTCCGTTCCTGGATCGCCGCACGGGAGATCCCCGGCGCGACGCTCGAGGTCGTGGAGCTCGAAGGTCGCAGCCCGTTGCTGGTCGTCGACATCCCCGCGACGTCCGAAGCGGCCGAAAAGGGCACCGTGCTCATGTACGGGCACCTCGACAAGCAGCCGCCGGTCGGTGGCTGGTCCGAGGGGCTCGACCCGTGGACGCCGGTGATCCGCGACGGGCGGCTGTACGGTCGCGGCGCGGTCGACGACGGCTACTCCGGCTACGCGGCGACGACGGCGATCGAGGCCGTGCGCGCCGCCGGGGGTGAGCACTCCCGCGCGGTCGTGCTGCTGGAGACCGGTGAGGAGTCCGGCAGCCCGGACCTGCCCGCCTACGTCGAGCACCTGAAGGAGAAGCTCGGCGAGGTCTCGCTGGTCGTCTGCCTCGACGCCGGCGGCACCGACTACAAGCGCCTGTGGCTGACCACCAGCCTGCGCGGCATGCTGCACGTCAACGTCACCGTGAAGGTGCTCGAGTCCGCGCAGCACTCGGGCATGGCCAGCGGCATCGTGGCGAGCTCGTTCCGCGTCCTGCGTGTCCTGCTCGACCGGATCGAGAACGCCGAGACCGGCGAGATCAAGCTCGCCGAACTGAGCGTCGACATCCCGGAGAACCGCGTCGAGGACGCTCGCGGTGTCGTCGAGATCGCCCCCGGCGCGGCGAAGACGCTCTTCCCGGTGGTCGGCCGGACGGTGTCCGACGACGATCTGGAACTGCTGCTCAACAACTCCTGGCGGCCGACGCTTTCGGTGATCGGCGCGGAGGGCTTCCCGCTCCCGGCCGAGGCGGGCAACGTGCTGCGCGACAGCACCACGCTCACGCTCAGCTTCCGCCTGCCGCCGACCGCCGATGCGCAGGCCGCGATGGAGGCGGTCCGCCGCGTGCTCACCACCGACGTGCCGTACGACGCTTCGGTGGAGCTCGGCGACTTCCAGGCCGAGAACGGCTGGAACGCGCCGGACACCGCGCCGTGGCTCGACGAGGCCCTGCACCACGTGAGCGGCGAGGTCTTCGGCGCGCCGCACAAGAGCTTCGGTATGGGCGGGTCGATCCCGTTCATGGGGCTGCTCGGCGAGAAGTACCCGGACGCGCAGTTCGTGGTCACCGGCGCCTGCGGGCCGGATTCGAACATCCACGTGCCGGACGAGTGGCTGAACATCGACTTCGCGCAGCGGGTCACCGAGGCGGTCGCGCACATCCTGGACGCGCACGCGCGGAGCTGATTCCCCTCGCTCACGCTGCAATGAAAGGTCCTTTCCTGGCAAATTTCGCCAGGAAAGGACCTTTCATTGCACGCGAGGGCTCAGGTCAGCCGCGTCAGCTGCACCGAGACGTCCAAAGTGGACTGACCGCCGCCGGTGAAGATGCCCTTGAGCGGCGGCACGTCGGCGTAGTCGCGGCCGTACGCGACCCAGACGTGCCGCGGTCCGACCGGGATGGCGTTCGTCGGGTCGTAGGCCCACCAGCCGCCGGTCCAGACGTCGACCCAGGCGTGGCTCTCGCCTTCGACCGTCTCGCCGAGTTTCGCCTCCGGTTTCGTGTGCAGGTACCCGGAGACGTACCGCGCCGGGACGCCGATCGCGCGCAGCATCACCAGCGTGACATGCGCGAAGTCCTGGCAGACCCCTTCGCGCGCACGCCACGCGTCGGTCGCCGTGCTGTGCACGCCGGTCGTCCCCGGCTGGTACTTGAGCTGCTGGTTGACCCATTCGCAGACCGCGAGCACGGCCTCCGCCGGGTCGAGCCCCTTGCGCAGTTCGCGCGCGACCTTCGACAGCTCCGGATCGCGCGGCGTGTACGGCGTCGGCGTCAGGTACTCGGTGCGGTGGTCGACGACGGTGTCGCTCCGAAGGTCCTTCCACGTCGCCGAGCGGACCGGCTCGCCTTCGTCGGCCGTCTCGACCACCGACGTCGCGAGCACGGTGAACTCGGTATGCGGCGCGTGCAGGTCGAACGAGGTCACGACGGTGCCCCAGTAGTCCGTGTACCGGTAGGCGCGGGTCGCCGGCGTCGTCTCGACCCGGTTCACGACCGTGGTCTGGCGCCGGTCGGACCGCGGGGTCAGCCGGGCCTCGTTGTACGACTGCGTGGCCGGCGTCGCGTACCGGTATCCGGTCCGATGGGCCACCCGAAGCTGCCAGGTCACAGCGAAACCTCCGCACCGCTCCAGGCCACCCAAGGCGACGAGTGGAAGTACTGCACCGAAACCGCGTCGCCGATGTCCTTGATCGAAGTCTGCAGGGCGCCGAGCCGTTTCGGCAGGTCCTCCAGCAGATCCGACGGCCGCAGGAACTCCAGCTCGCTGCGCGCGCGGCCGAGCTGCCGCAGCGCCTCGGACTTCTCGTTGGCCCGCGAGTTGACGCCGGGGTCCAGCCGCTCCAGGCATTCCTCGGCCTGCCGCAGCGCGTGGAACACCGAACGCGGGAAGAGCGTGTCCCGCAACAGGAACTGCACGACCCGGCCGGCGTCGAGCGCGCCGCGATAGGTCCGCAGGTAGGTGTCCTGCGCGCCCGCCGAGCGGAGCACCGTGATCCAGCCGGGTGACGACGCGCTGTCCTGGACCCGCGAGAGCAGCAGCCGCACCACCATGTCCGCGCGTTCCACCGACCGGCCGAGCACCATGAACAGCCAGCCGTCGTCGCGGCTCATCGTCGAATCCGCGAGCCCGGCGAACATCGCCGCCCGTTCCTCCACAAAGGACAGGAAGGCGTGCGGCCCGGCGCGGCGCGCGTACCGCTGCCGGTCCGGCACCGCGTTCCACGTCGCGTTCAGGCATTCCCACAGCTCGGTCGAAACGACCTCGCGGGCGCCGCGCGTGTTCTCGCGGGCGGAGTTGATCGAACCGACGATCGACGCGGGATTGTCCTTGGCGTAGGCGACCAGCTCGGTCAGCTTCCACACGTCGAGGGTCTCCATGCCCTCCGGCGAGATGCCGAGGACGGCGAGCAGCTGACGGCTCGCGTGGTCCGGGTCGACGCTCGCGTCTTCGAGCAGCTGGTGCACGGAGACGTTGAGGATCCGGGAGGTGTCATCGGCGCGTTCGACGTACCGGCCGATCCAGTACAGCGATTCCGCGTTGCGGGCGAGCACATCAACCTCCCTATGCCTGTTGCTGCTGCTGTTGCTGGGTGGTGGTCAGCTCGGGGCCCTGCTCGGCGACCAGGCCGTCCACTTGGGACAGTGCGCCGAGCGCGGGCCGTTCCAGTTCCCGCTCCGCCGTCGAAGACCGCGTCGCCAGCACCCAGGTGTCCTTGGAGCCGCCGCCCTGCGACGAGTTGACCACCAGGCTGCCCTCCGGGAGCGCGACCCTGGTCAGCCCGCCCGGCAGCACGAAGATCTCCTTGCCGTCGTTGACCGCGAACGGGCGGAGGTCGACGTGCCGCGGTGCCAGCCGGTCGTCTACTTTGGACGGAACGGTGGACAGCTGCACCACCGGCTGCGCGATCCAGCCGCGTTTGTTCGCCCGGACCTTCCGCTTCAGCGCGGTCAGCTCGGCCTGCGTCGCCTCCGGGCCGAACACGATGCCGTAGCCGCCCGAACCTTCGACCGGTTTGATCACCAGCTCGTCCATTTGCTGCATGACGTGGTCGAACTCGTCCGGCAGCCAGCACCGGAAGGTGTCCACGTTGGGCAGCAATGGCTTCTCGTTGAGGTAGTACTTCACCATCTCGGGCACGTAGGTGTAGACGAGCTTGTCGTCGCCGACGCCGTTGCCGACCGCGTTCGCGATCACCACGTTGCCCGCGCGCGCCGCGTTCAGGATCCCGGCCACGCCGAGCACGGAATCCGGCCGGTAGTGCACCGGATCGAGGAATTCGTCGTCGATCCGCCGGTAGATGACGTCGACCTGCCGCTCACCCTCGGTGGTGCGCAGGTAGACGACGTTGTCTCGGCAGAACATGTCGCGGCCTTCGACCAGCTCGACCCCCATCAGCCTGGCCAGCAGCGAATGCTCGAAGTACGCGGAGTTGTGCACGCCGGGAGTGAGCACGACGACCATCGGGTCGGCGACGTTCGCCGCGGCCGCCGCCCGCAGCGCACGCAGCAGATGCGAGGCGTAGTCGCCGACCGGCCGGACCCGGTGCTGCGCGAACAGGTCCGGGAACACGCGCGCCATCGTGCGGCGGTTCTCCATCACGTACGACACGCCGGACGGGTTGCGGAGGTTGTCCTCCAGCACCCGGAAGGTGCCCTCCTCGTCGCGCACGAGGTCCACGCCGGACACGTGGATGCGGACGCCGTTGGGCGGGTTGATCCCGAACGCCTCGCGCTGGAAATGCTCACACGAGGTGATCAGCCGTCGCGGGAGCACGCCGTCGCGCAGGATCTGCCGGTCGCCGTACACATCGGCGAGAAAGGCCTCGAGGGCGCGGACCCGTTGTGCCACACCGCGTTCGAGTTTGCTCCATTCGGCAGAGGTGATCACGCGCGGCACCAGGTCGAGCGGGAACGGGCGTTCCTGGCCGGACAGCGAGAACGTGATGCCCTGGTCGACCATGGCCCGGTCGATCGCCGCCGAACGGGACGAGAGGTCGGCCGACGTCAGCGCGGAGATCGATTCGTACAGCGCCCGGTACGGCTGGCGGACCGTCCCGTCGGCGGTGAACATCTCGTCGTACGCGCCGGCGTGCGGCCGGGACGGCGAGAGATAGCCGTCGAACTGTGCCCCGGGCCTCGCCGCGCGCCGCGCCGACGTCGTCGTCCGTGGGCGGCGGCCCGCAGGTGGGAGCCGCGGCGCCGGGTTGTTGTTCATGGTCGCCATACTCGCTCACCCTGCCATGTCGGCGCGATACCTCATGCAACGCCCGTGACGGCCGAAACGGCGCTGTAACGTCGCAGTGCTGTGATTGCCGCCGGATGAGTGGCAATATGCGTGCTCTCGACACATGGGAACTACAAGGAGTGACGACGTGGCCCGATTGAAAGCGCTCGCCCTGATCCCGGCGCTCGCCCTAGCCGCGGGTGCGCTGACCGCGTGTGGCGAAGAAGGTGGGCAGGGCACCGCCGCCGGTGGCGTCCAGCTCGTCGCTTCCGGCAAGCTCACCACCTGCACGCACCTGCCCTACCAGCCGTTCCAGGTCAAGCAGGGCGACAAGATCGTCGGCTTCGACGTCGACCTGGTCGACCTCGTGGCGAAGAAGCTCGGCGTCGAGCAGAGCATCGTCGACATCGCCTTCGAGAACATCGAGTCCGGCGAGGCGATGAACACCGGTCAGTGTGACCTCGCCGCCGCCGGTATGACGATCAACGACAAGCGCAAGGCGAAGTTCGCCTTCTCCGACCCGTACTTCGAGGCGTCGCAGGCGCTGCTGGTCAAGACCGGTTCGCCGATCAAGGACCTGAGCAACGTCGCCGGCAAGAAGATCGGCGTCCAGTCGGCCACCACCGGTGCCGACTACGCCAAGGAGAAGGCCGCCGGCGCCGAGATCGTCACCTTCGACGACCTCGCGCTGCTGGAGCAGGCGGTCAAGAGCGGCCAGGTCGACGCGGGGATCAACGACAACGGCGTGCTCTACGACTTCGTGAAGACGAACCCGGACACCACCGTCGTCACCGAGTTCAAGACCAACGAGTTCTACGGAATCGGCGTGAAGACGGGCAACACCGCCCTCCTCAACCAGGTCAACGAGGTCCTCAAGGCCTCGGTCACCGACGGCTCGTACGCGCAGATCTACCAGAAGTGGTTCGGCAAGGCGCCGACCTGGCAGCCGGGCAGCCCGGCCGCCGGTTGATAATCCGTCCTCTGTGGCCGGTGCCCAGCGCACCGGCCACAGGCTTGTCACCACCTGTTTGAGGAGAGAAATGGCACTGAGCCGCCGCCAGCGACGATCGGCGTTCCGGTGGGCGCAGTACGGTCTGCTGCTGGTGATCGTCGTGGTGTTCGCGCTGCTGGCCGACTGGGGACGGCTGGGCAAGGCGTTCTTCGACCTCGACGTCGCCGCGAAGCAGTTCCCGGACGTCATCACCGTCGCACTGAAGAACACCATCGTCTTCACCGCGCTGGGCTTCGCGCTCGGCCTCGGACTCGGTCTCCTGCTCGCGCTGATGAGGCTGTCTTCGGTCGCCCCGTACCGCTGGTTCGCGCGTGGGTACATCGAATTCTTCCGCGGCCTGCCCGCACTGTTGATCTTCCTGGCGGTCGGCGTCGGGGTGCCGATCGCCTTCCCGAACGTGTTCCTGCCGCGGAATATTTCGATCATGCTGGCGCTGGGCATCGTGTCGTCCGCCTACATGGCTGAGACCATCCGCGCCGGTATCCAGGCGGTGCCGCGCGGGCAGGTCGAGGCGGCGCGTTCGCTCGGCATGTCGCCGGCCCGCACGATGATCACCGTCGTGATCCCGCAGGCGTTCCGGATCATCCTGCCGCCGCTGGCCAACGAGCTGATCATGCTGACGAAGGACTCGTCGCTGGCGTTCCTGCTCGGCACCACCCCGGCGCAGCAGGAACTCGCGCAGTTCAGCCGTCAGGCGCTGCTGGAGGCCAAGGGCCTGACCCCGATCGTCGTCGCCGGTCTGTGCTACCTGGTCATCACCATCCCGCTGTCGATCCTGCAGCAGCGGCTAGAGAAGAAATACGGAGCCGGAGTGCCCGGCGGAGGAACGGTATGAGCACCCAGACGATCGTCGAGGTTTCGGGACTGCACAAGGCGTTCGGCGAACTCGAAGTGCTCAAGGGCATCGACCTGCACGTCGAGCGCGGCCAGGTCGTCTGCATCATCGGTCCGTCGGGCTCTGGCAAGTCGACGCTGCTGCGCTGCGTCAACCTCCTCGAGGAACCGCAGCAGGGCAAGATCGTGGTCAACGGCAGCGAGATCACCGATCCGGACGTCGACATCGACGGCGCCCGCACGAAAATCGGCATGGTCTTCCAGTCGTTCAATCTCTTCTCGCACCTGAGCGTGCTCGACAACCTCACCGTCGCGCAGCGCAAGGTGTTGAAGCGCGGCAAGGAGGAGGCGGAGCGCATCGCGCGGGAAAATCTCGCGAAGGTCGGGCTGGCGGAGAAGGAGTCTTCGCTGCCGACGCAGCTTTCCGGCGGGCAGCAGCAGCGCGTCGCGATCGCCAGGGCGCTGTCGATGGACCCCGACGTCATGCTGTTCGACGAGCCGACATCGGCGCTGGACCCCGAATTGGTCGGCGACGTCCTCGCGGTCATGCGGCAGCTCGCGCAGGAGGGCATGACGATGCTCGTCGTCACGCACGAAATGCAGTTCGCCCGCGAGGTGGCCGACATCGTGCTGTTCATGGACGGCGGCGTCGTCGTCGAGCAGGGTTCGCCGGACCAGGTGATCGGGGACCCGCAGGAGGAACGCACGAAGACGTTCCTCTCACGGGTCCTGAACCCGAACCACCAGGGCTAGCGCCCGCGAAGCTGCGACTCCAGCTGGACGACCTTCGCGACGATTTCGTGCGGCCCGGCGCCCATGAGGCTCACCCAGCCCTTGGCGTCCGGGCCGAACACGACGCGGCCCTGTTCGGTGTCCATCCAGCCCGGCGGTCTTTCGACGCGTTTCCGGTTGCCGCCACCGTCACGGATTGCGACGTACAGCCTGCCGAAGAAGGTGTGCGGCGACCGGATCCACTGGAGGATCTTCTTGGCGTCACGGATGCTGGGGCCGCTGCCGGTCAGCATTTCGCCCTTCATCAGGACCTGCAGATCGTCTTCCGAGCAGTTCAGGGACGGTGTGCGCGCGGCAGGGGCTTCGGGGAGCAGGCCGGTGAAATCCTGCGCCAAGGTGTCCGGCCGCGTCGGCGTCAGGTAGACGACCTTGTCGACCAAGACCACCGTGACCGCTTCCCGGCCACTTCCCGCGGCGCGAACGGTTCGCTCACGCCCTTCGGATTTCACCCACGAGTAGTACTCCACCGCGGGCCGCTGCAGAAAACGCAGTGTGTCGAGGAATTCGTCGTCGATCCGGCCACGGGTGAGCAGCCCTTGTCCGTCCAATTCGGACTGCGCGGCGGCCGCGAGCTCGCGACGTTCCTCGGGCAGATACCACTGCGCGCCGCGGACGAGCGTCGGGTGGATGTCGCCCAGATTGTGGTGGTCCAGCAGGGTTTCGTAGGTCTGGAGGGTCAGCTCGACGGGTTTCCGCAGCACGATTACGCGCCGATCACCGGCGGAACCGGCTTGTCCCCGTCGTAACCGCCGAAGAGGGAGTCGCCGTCCTCTTCCTGCAGCGTGATCTTGCGCTGGTGCTCTTCGTCCTCGCCGCCCTTGCCCTTGCCGGCACCGGCGCCCATCCCGCCGCCACCCATTCCGGGCGCGCCGGGCCTTCCCGTCGCCGCTGGGCCTCCCGCCGGCGTGCCGCGCATCGCGCCTTCACCGGGCATACCGGCGCCGACGCCGCGACCCGGCCCCATGCTCCCCGGCCCGCCGGTCGACCCACCCGGCCCGAACCCGCCACCGGGCCCGAAACCGCCGCTGAACCCGCCCGATCCCGGCCCGAATCCGCTGCCGCCACCAGGTCCGCCACTGGGGCCGGGACCGAACGCGGGCGGCCGGTGGTCGCCCGGCCGCACCTGCGTCCCGCGGTCCCATCGGGACAGATCGGTCCGATCGTCCGGCTGCGGCGAAGGCACCGGTCGCGGGACCTGCGGAATCCTCGGCGGCTGCGGAGCTTGCGGCGGCCTCGGCGCCTGATACCCCTCGGCACCCGGAGGCGCGCTGTACGAACTCGGCCCGCCGGTGTACCCGCTGGGACCACTGTGCCGCCCCGAGTCGCCGGGCCCGCCACTGAACCCGCTGACCTTGGTCTGCCCGGGATCGATCGGATCCGGCGTGATCGGCGCGGACGAGACGTTCGGATCATGTGCGGCCGGATAGGCCGGCGCGAGCGACTGCTGCCGCGGCTGGGTGCTCTGGTAATACGGCTCGTAGATCTCGACGTTGTGCTTGGTGTCCGCGTCGAACTTCGCCGCCGCGATCTCGTCGTCGCTCGCGCCGATCGACAAGACGTCCTCGGGCCCGCTGTCCCCCGCGCGCTCCTTCTCGACCGGACGCACATTGCCGCGCGTGTAATGGAAAGAGGCGTTCTGGTCGAACATCGACTGCCGGGCGCGATCCATGTTCTCGCCCGCGATCTTGGACGTCGCGATGAGTGGGGCGAGGCCTGCTACGCCGCTGTCGGCGGCTTTGCCCTTCCAGAAGGAACTCAGCGCGGTTTGGCTGGACTCCAACGTCCTGCTCATGTCCTCGTGAATGACCAGAAGTTTGTGGGAGGAGACCTGGGCGGCGTCGAGTCGTTTGGTCGTGTTGGGGTTGGCGTTGAGCTTCTCGAAGATCTCCCAGCCGCTGTACGTCATTGGGCCGCCTTCAGATGCTGGACGGCGAACTGACCAAACTTCGTGAGGAGTCCACAGGCATCGTTGTACTTCGGGCTGCCACTGAAAAGCTGTGTGGTCAAGACGTACATCATGTCGTCGCGAACACCGACCGCCAGGTTGCACACGCCTGGGCCTTCTCCGCCGTTGGCGTAAACGACCGCCGGGTAACCGGCGATGTCGGCCACCGGCTGAAACGTCGTGACCCCGCTGCCCTGTGCTTTGAGCGCGTACAAGTGACTCAAGCCGTCTGGCTGGCTGACATTGAGATTTCCGGTGACTGTTCCCGAAGTGTTGGTGAAGATCCACAGACACCCCTTACCGCCGGCGATGTCTTGCGGTTCGGCTGTCTTGAGAGTGACGCCGGCGCTGTTGACTTCTGACTCGCTCGCCGCGTCACATGCGTTCGTTTCAAGGGCTGTCGTCTTCAGCGGCGTCGCTACCTTGGGAGCACCTGCTCGGGGAAGGCCTGATTGCGCGGGAGACGACGCAGGCTGACCTGTAGAAGGCTTGCCGGGGTTGTCGCCGTTGCATCCGGCGATCAGGGCGACGGAAGCAGCGACGGCAAGGACCGTCATGGACCGGGAGCGCATTCAGAGAGCCTTTCCGATGGAGCGGATCGCGTCGAGTGCGGCCTGGTCTTGGTTCTGGTAGGCCGTCCTGATGTCTATCAGCGTCTGCATGTATGCCTGCGTGTAGGCGGCAGCTCCATTGAGAAATGACTGGTAGGCCGCACCGGACTCGTTTGCTTTGGCGACGTAGCCGTCACTCGCGACCTCGGCGCCCATAGCGTCGATACCGGTGAGGTTGTTCGCTTCGGCACGAGCGCGGCTGAAGTCGCGCTCAATGCAGTCTTGAAGCTGCTTGATCACCTGGTCCATGGCGGCCGGGTCGAACTCCCAACCACTGTTCGCGGAGGCGGCCGCGAAATCGGCCTTCGCCTGGCCGGTGCCCAACTCGCCGTAGTTCGGCGGCGGACCGGGAGGTGGCGGCGCAGCAGCGGCACCCGGAATCAACCCCGAGTTCGGCGGCGGTGCCTGCGGCCCTGGCCCGTTGATCTGGTCGTAGACCCCCTGAGGGCCGCGTTCCGGTCCTGTCATTGACGTGCCTCCCCGCACGGGTCGCGATGGGGCGCGACCTACCCGTAGTTCCCTACCGACTCCAACCGGTGACGATAGCAGCAGGTAAACCGTTGATCAGCCACTTCGAGGAAGATCACCATCGAAAGGTGGGGTGGTCGGCGCGATTTGTCCTGATCGACGGTTTCGTGTCAGGACTTCTTGAGGTTCTTGATCGCCGCGCTCACAACCCTGACGGCCATTCCGCAGGGATCGGACAGCATCGGGTTCCCTGTGGTCAGCAGTGGCGTAACCGTGTGAGTGAGGTCGTCCCGACTGCCGACCGCGAGCACACACCGGCCCTTTCCTTCACCGCCGTTGTCGTAGATGACGTCGGGTGGCCTTCGATCGAGTCGACCGGCTTGAAGGTGGAGAGTCCGCCCTGCGCATGCTTTGCGTAAAGGCTGCTCAAGCCACCTCTTGCCGGCAGTTCCGTCGTCGACCTCGGTTCTCTCCACCCCCCCGATGGCCTCGATCTCGGCTGTGGAAACAGCACCGCAAGGCTCGACCTCTACAGTCGCGGTGTCCGTGATCGGTTCGGCCACGACCGGGCCTCCGGCAAACGGAAGGCTGTTCGAAGAGGGAACTGCCGCTACCGCGTCGCCCGCAGATTCTGAGCTACAGCCGCCGGCCAGCACTGAAGCCAGTGCGAACCGAGCAGAATGTTTTTCTTCATGTCGTGCCTCCCCGCACGGGCCGCGAAGGGCGCGACCTACCCGTAGTCCATCACCGACTGCGGTGAGTGACCGTGGCGGTGAGCTGTCGAACCGGCGGCGAATCCGGCCAAGATCACCAACGCCGGGAGAAACGGCCTGGTCCGGAACCCGGGACGGCCGTTCTGCCGTCGTGCTCCCATGGCAGTTTCCGGTCTGATGTCCTGGGCCACTTGCGAATCCCGTGGGTGATCGGCTTCGCTGGTGCCCGAGGAACGACGGGGGAGGGAACGCAACGATGCCGGGTTTTCGGCGCAACAACGGGCCGCGCGATCCGGGGGAAGGCGACCAGAACGGCGACACGTCGCTGCCGCCGCTCGACCCGTTCGATCCGAACCCCGACAAGCGGTACGAGGTCCCGGCGTCCGAGCTGATGAAGCCGGGCACGACGGGGCTGCTCCGCTGGCGTCGCCAGGCGACCAACGCGCCGATCGTGCAGGTCGAGGACGCGTACATCACCGGGACGCTCGATCTGCGCGCGGCCGACATCAAGTATCTGTTCCGGTTCGAGCGGTGCCGGTTCGAGCATCCGCCGGACGTCCGCGAGGCGCATCTGCTCGGGCTCGTGTTCCGCAAGTGCTGGCTGCCCGGGCTCAAGGCGCGCAACCTCCGCACCCGCAACGACGTCCGCCTCATCCGCAGTGTCGTGCACGTCGACGCCGAGCACGAGCTCGAGGAGACCACGGTCCAGCGCGGTGACGATCGCGAGCGCGGGATGCCGAACGCGGCGGTCAATCTCACCGACGCGGTCATCGAGGGCTCGGTCGTGCTCACCCGCACGGTGATCACGCATCCGCGTGGCAAGGCGATCCAGGCCGACCGGGTCAACATCGTCGGCGCGTTGCTGGCGTATCGGTTGGTGGCCAACGGGGAAGTCCGCATCCCGGGGATGCGCGCCGGCGGTAACGTCAACTTCTCCGGCGCGACGCTGAACAACCGGGACGGCTTCGCGCTCAACGGGAACGGGATCCACATCGGCGGCAGCCTGTTGTGCGAGGTGGACAACTACGGGCCCGCCGCGCAGCGGAAACGCTTCTCCGCCAGTGGGATCATGTTCCTGCCGAGCGCCACTGTGGACAGTGACATCATTTTCCGCGAGGCAAGGCTTTCGGTGAACCAGTCCGGGCCGATCGTTGTCGACGCGTGGAAATCGAACGATCCGTACATCGATCCGCGGCCGGCGCTGGTCGCGGATCGCTCGACGGTCAAGGGAAACCTCGAACTGAGCGACGGGATGCAGGCGACCGGGACGCTGCGGATGGTCAACGCCCGGATCGGCGGTTCGCTGCGGCTGGCCGGTGCCGAGGTCCAGGTCGTCCGCGGGCAGACCATTCCCTACTACGACCGCGCGATCCACCTCGACGGGACCACCATCGGCGGCGATCTGGAGGCGACGAGCCTGCGGGTGCCGTCCGGGCAGTTGCGCATGGCCGACATCACCGTCGGCGGCAACGTGCTGGCGTGGAACTCGATGTTCCTCCACCCGCGCCGCGACGTCTTTTCCGCGCGACGCGCGAAGGTCGCGGGCAACTTCCAGCTCACCGACGCGACGGTCCAGGGAACGCTGCGGCTGCAGGGCGCCGAGATCGGCGGCAGCGTGAACCTCTTCGGCACGAGCCTGACCGAGCCCGGCGCCCGCACTCGTACCAGTTACTCGCTGGACGTCCGCACGGCGCGGATCGGCCGGGACCTGATCCTCACCGAGAACAAGGAACGCCCGTTCGTCGCGCAGGGCGGGGTCAACCTCGACGGCGCGCAGGTCGCGCGGCGCGTCGACTTCCGTGGCGCGCGGCTGGGTTCCCTGCCACAGCACGGGATCGCGCTTGACGGCAGTGATGTCTCGGCCGACGAATTCCTGCTCACGCCCGGTGTTCCGCCGGACGGCCGGATCGTGTTGCGGCGCGCGCATTGCGGGACGCTGGGCGACAACGAGGCGTTCTGGGCGTCGGCGAGCGGGATCGAGCTGGAGGATTTCCGTTACGACGCACTGCAAGAGGACATCGCGCTCGACGACGACCGGGCGATCGACCATCGGATCGCGTTGCTGCGCAAGGCGATGGACGGCTACCGCCCAGGACCGTACGACCAGCTGGCGGCGACGCTGCGCGCGTCCGGTAATGAAGAGCACGCCTCCACGGTGCTGCTGAAGAAACAGCAGTTCCGGTACGAGGCGCTCGCGAAGGGCTTCAAGTTCTTCGGGCCCGGCGTGCACGTGTGGAGCTGGTTGCAGCGGTCGATGGTCGGCTACGGCTTCCGTCCGGTACGCGCGCTCGGCTGGCTGCTGACGCTGCTCGTACTGGGGAGCCTGTGGTTCGGGCTCGGCGTCGACGACTGCGTCACCAACCCCAAGCTGACGGTGAGCGGGCCGCGGTGCCTGGTCAACCAGGACGACACCGGGCTCCAGTGGAACCCGGTGCTGTACACGATCGACCTGCTGGTCCCGATCGTCGACTTCGGCAACAAGTCGCGCTGGTACATGCACGGTATGGACAACTGGGTCGCCGCCGGGTTCACCGCCTCGGGCTGGGTGCTGGCGACGACGGTCGCGGCGGGCATAAGCCGGATGCTCCGCCGCGACAACTGAGGGTATTTCACATACCCTCAGTACGGAGGTATGTGATGACCCAGCCCAGCGCCACCGGCAAGATCGCGATCGCCGCCCCGCCCGAGAAGGTGTACGCCCTGGTCAGCGACCCGGGAGCACTCGCGGACATGGCCGAAGAGTACGAAGGGCATCGCTGGGTCGGTGCGGCGAAGGAGCCCGCCGTCGGCGCCAAGTTCCGTGGCCGCAACCGCCGCGGGATCCGTCGCTGGAGCACCCTCTCGACGATCACCGACGCCGACGAGGGCAAGCGGTTCGCGTTCGAGGTGACCACGTTCGCCGGCCTTCCCGTCGCGCGCTGGCAGTACGACATCGAGGCCTCGGGCGACGGCTGCGTGGCCGTCGAAAGCGCGTGGGACCGGCGGCCGGGCTGGCTGCGCGGGCCGACGTCGCTGTTCACCGGGGTCTGGAAGCGGGACGACGCCAACCGCGCGAACATCGCCGCGACGCTGGCCCGGCTGAAGGACGCCGCCGAATCCGCTCACTCCACGAACCGCGACCAGAACTCGATCTGACGCGGCCCGCCGGACGGCGGTGGGCCCAAGGGCTCGCCGCAGAAGTCGTGCCGCAGGTATCCCCGCAGGTCGTAGCCGTAGTAGACGATGTCGGTCTGATACACCGACAGCACCGGATATCCCGTGCTCCCGGCGATCCCCGGCAGGTACCGGTGCCCGCAAACGGGCACCAGCCGCGGGGCGCGCGCCAGATGCGAGCGTGCCCGCGAAAGCGCGTCGGCGAGGTCTATCGGGCGCATGCCCCACTCCGGCAGCCAGAAGCCGTTGTGTTCGACGTCGTACAGCACCCCGTCGACCGGCCAGTCCAGGCGTTTTCGCAGCTGGTCGGGGTTGCCGCAGCGCCAGTCCGGCCAGCGGTCGCCGATCGGCACCCCGGCGGACAGGAAGGTGCGGTGGTCGGCGGCGAACCGGAAGCCGAAGCGGGCTTCGACGTCGTCGAGCTCGGCCTCGCTCAACCCGGGACGCACGGGTTCGGCCAAGCTCGCCTGGAGGTCGTGTGCCTCCTCGATGGTGAAGGCGTGCTCAACAGTGGACATGTGTTCGAGCCTAAATTGCCCAACGCGAAGGCGCCTTCTCTTTTAACACCACTCCCTCATCACCCACATGGGCCTCCTCCCTCGGGGTGAGCTCGCCCTCTCGACGCATGGACCTCGGAACAGCACGGCCGCGCGTGTAGTTCACTCATGTCGTGACTTCCCCACGAACGCAGTCCCGCGTCCGGGCGCCCGAGCTCGACGGCGACGGGTGGCTCAACACCGGCGGCGAGCGGATCACGCTCGCCGGGCTGCGCGGCCGCGTCGTCCTGCTGGACTTCTGGACCAGTGGCTGCGTCAACTGCCTGCACGTGCTGGACGAGCTGCGCCCGCTGGAGGCCGAGTTCTCCGACGTCCTGGTGACCATCGGCGTGCATTCGCCCAAGTTCCTCCACGAGGGCGAGGCGGCCGCGATCGAGGCCGCCGTGCGGCGCTACGAGGTACACCACCCGGTGCTCAACGACCCGAAGATGGCCACCTGGTCGCAGTACGCGGTCAAGGCGTGGCCGACGCTGGTCGTCGTCGATCCCGAGGGTTACGTCGTCCACGTCGCCGCCGGCGAGGGGCACGCCGAGGCGCTGCGCCGGGTGATCGCCGACCTCGTCGCGACCCACGAGGCCAAGGGCACGCTGCGCCGCGGCGGCAGCCCGTACGTCCCGGTCGAGGAGCAGCGCACCGAGCTGCGCTTCCCGAGCAAGGCCGTCACCACCGCCGAAGGCCGCATCCTGGTCGCCGACACCGGCAACCACTCCATCGTCGAGTTCGCGTCCGACGGCGAGACGATCATCCGCCGCTTCGGCAGCGGAGAGCGTGGCGCGCAGGACGGGCCGTTCGACCTGGCGAGCTTCACCGAGCCGTCCGGGATCACCCTGTTGCCGTACGAGGTCGCCGAGCGCGCGGGTTACCACGCCGTCGTCGCCGACACGGCCGGTCACCGGCTGCGCGGTATCGACCTGATCACCGGCGAGGTCTCCACGGTCGCCGGCACGGGCCGCCAGTGGCGAGACGGCGTCGACACCGGCAAGGCGCTCGACATCGACCTCACCAGTCCCTGGGACGTCGCCTGGTGGGGGCCCGCGGGCGGTGTCGTGGTCGCCATGGCGGGCAACCACACGCTGAGCGTGTTCGAGCCCGTCTCGGGCTCCATCCGCCGCTTCGCAGGAACGACCGTCGAAGGGCTGCGTGACGGCGACGTCCACGAAGCGTTCTTCGCGCAGACGTCCGGCCTCACGCCCGACGGGCGGAAGCTGTGGCTCGCGGACGCGGAGACGTCGGCGCTGCGCTGGATCCAGCCCGAGGGCGAGACGTTCACCGTGCACACCGCGGTCGGCGTCGACCTGTTCTCCTTCGGGCACGTCGACGGGCCCGCCGACAAGGCGCTCCTGCAGCATCCGCTCGGTCTCGCCGTGCTGCCCGGCGAAACCATCGCGATCGCCGACACCTACAACGGCGCCATCCGCCGGTACGACCCGCTTACCCAGCAGGTGACCACGCTCGCGACCGCTCTCGCGGAGCCGTCGGGACTGCTCGTGCACGACGGCGAACTGCTGGTCGTCGAGTCGGCGGGAAGCCGCATCGGGCCGGTGCCGCTCGATGAGCAGGCGATGGCCGGTGACGCGCACGCGGTCCGCCGTCCGCCGACCGTGCTGGCGCCGGGTGAGCTGGAGTTCTCCGTCGTCTTCACGCCGCCGCCCGGGGAGAAGCTCGACGACCGGTTCGGCCCGTCGACGCGGCTCGAGATCAGCGCCTCGCCGCCGGAACTGCTCGCCGACGGCGCCGGGGTCGGCACCGACCTGTTCCGCAAGCTCCGCTTCGCCGAGGGCGTCACCAGCGGCGTCCTGCAGGTCGTCGCGCAGGCCGCCAGCTGTGACGACGGCGGCGAGCACCCCGCCTGCCGCATCACCCGGCAGGACTGGGGCGTCCCGGTACGGTTCGAAAAGGGTGGAGAAAGCGTGCTGAGCCTGGTCATGGCGGGCGATCCGGGTAAGTAGAGTCGTACTCGTGTCAGATCGGCCGAAACTCGAGATTCAGATGCTGCAGGACAGGGTGCTCGTAAAGCTGTCCCCCGAGGACGGCGAGCGCCGGAGTTCGGGCGGCATCGTCATCCCCGCCACCGCGCAGGTCGCGCGGCGCCTAGCGTGGGGTGATGTACTGGGCGTGGGCAACAGTGTGCGGAACGTCAAGACCGGTGACCGTGTGCTGTTCAACCCTGACGACCAGCACGAGGTCGAGATCCAGGGCGAGGGGCACCTGGTGATGCGGGAGCGCGACATCCACGCCGTGGCGACCGAACGGACCGAACACGGCACGGGGTTGTACTTGTAGCTCGGCTGCGGGAGGGGTGGGGAGAGTTGGCACGCGATGAGCAAGAGGACCTGTTCACCGACGACCTCCTCCCGGACTCCGACCAGGACCTGGTGGACGAGCTCTTCGAAGGCGACAGGGTGGTGCATCCGCCACCCACGCCCGCGTCGAAGCTCCGCAGGGGACTCGGCAAGGCCCTCATGGTCACCGGGGTGCTCATGGGCCTGTTCGTGGTCGCGTACGCGGTCGACCTCATCGTCAGCGCCGGGGACGTCCCGCGCGGGGTCACGGTCGCGGGGATCGACGTCGGCGGCCTCACACACAAGGAAGCCGAGTCGAAGCTCCGCCGCGAACTGGAGCCCAGGCTGATCGAGCCGGTGCGGGTGCGGGCGGGCGACGTCCGGACGGTGCTGTACCCGACGTCGTCCGGTCTCGGCCTGGACTGGCCGCAGACGCTGGGGCGCGCCGGTCACCAGCCGCTGAGCCCGTACACGCGGCTGATGTCGTTCTTCAGCAGCCGTGAGGTCGGCGTCGTCACCTGGACCGACGCGCCGAAGCTCGAAAAAGCCGTGTCGGACCTCGCCGCCACGCAGCTGAACCGCCCGCCGGTCGAAGGGAACATCACGTTCCAGCCCGTCGCGGGCACCGACGGCGTCGTCGCCACCGCGGTCGAGCCGCGGAACGGGCAGGCGCTCGCCGACGTCAAGGAGGCGGTCACCGCGGTCACCGACCACTGGCTGAGCGACCAAGGTGTCGAGTTGAAGGTCAACGTCGCCCCCGTGAAGGCGACTTCGCCCGGTGTGCACGCCGCGCTCGTCAAAATCGTCGTCCCCGCGGTCGCGAAACCGCTCGTCATCCGCGGCGAGGGCAAGGACGCGATACTGAAACCGACCACGATCGCGGCGTCCTTCCAGTTCGCCGCACGCGACGACGGCAACCTCGAAGTCCGCATCGACCAGGGCAAACTGCGCGCCGTCGCGCAGCCACAGCTCAAGGAGACCGAGACCGACGGGGCGGACGCGCAGATCGTCTTCGTCGGCGACAGGCCGGCGGTGCAGCCGTCGAAGGACGCGCGGAAGATCAACTGGGACCACACGTTCTCGTCGCTGACCTCGGTGCTCGCGAAGAGCGAGGAGCGGGAGCTGAGGGCGGTCTACGACGCCAGCAGCCCGGCCGTCAGCACCGACGCGGCGAACGTCCTCGGCATCAACGAGATCATCGGCGAATTCACCACGTCGGGCCTGAGCGGGCCCGCGATGACGAACGTGCAGGCGTTGGCCAGCCGGGTTTCCGGCGCCATCGTGAAGCCGAACGAGACGTTCAGCCTCGGCGCGCGGTCCGGTGCGAGGACGGCGGACGCGGGCTACGTCCCCGCGCCGGTGAACGAAGACGGCACCGGGCCGGTCGTGGTCGGCGGCGGCGTCTCCCAGCTCGCGACGACGCTCTACAACGCCGCGTACCTGGCGGGGCTGGCGGACGGCGGGCATCTGGAGCACGACCACTACCTCGACCGCTATCCGGTCGCGCGCGACGTCAAGGCGATCAACAACGACGGCTCGCCGGTCGAGCTGCAGATCGTCAACGACGCCCCGACCGGGATCGCGATCCAGGTGCTCCCCGCCAATGGTTCGGTGACCGTGCGGATCTGGGGTACCAAACGGTTTTCGGTGCAGAGCGTCGGCGGCGAGCGGCACTCCTACGTTCCCCAGCCGGTGCAGATGGGCTCGGGCCCCGGCTGCGTCCCCGATCCCGGTGCGGCCGGGTTCAGCACGTCGGACACCCGCGTGCTGATCGACGTCGTCACCGGGACGGAGGTCCGCCGGGAGACCCGCAACGCGACCTACTCGCCGCGAGCCGCGATCATCTGCGCCTGAGGCTCACCGCAGCACCATGCAGCCACGCGCCTCGAAGTCCGCGAGCCACGACGGCTCCCGCAGTTCCTTGTTCCAGCGCAGATCCAGCTTGTCCAATTTGGACAGCCGGGCGATGGACGGCGGCAGCGAGGTCAGCTTGTTCTCCCGCAGGTCCAGCTGACGCAACTCGCCCAGCTCACCGATGGAGGACGGCAAGGACGTCAGCAGGTTCTTCCGCAGATGCAGCTCGCGTAAGGCGGAAAGCGTTCCGATCGATTCCGGCAGTTCGGTCAACCCGTTGCCGTACAAGCGAAGTTCGCGCAGCGAGGCCAGGCCGGAGAGGTCTTTCGGAAGCGTGGGGATGCGATTGTCCGTGCAACCCAGGTATTTCAGCCGTCCGAGCGAGCAGAGCGCGGCGGGGAATTCGGTGAGCCGGTTGTCGCTCACGTAGAGGTATTCCGTCAGCCCGGAGAGCTCGCCGAGTTCGTCCGGCAGGGTGGAAAGCTCGTTGTGGCCCAGATCCAGGGTGTGCAGATTCCGCAGGGCGCCGATCGAAGGCGACACGGTGGTCAGCCGGTTGGCGGCCAGATTCAGCACGCGGAGCCCGGACAGCGACCAGAGCCCGTCGGGAACGGACGTCAGCCGGTTGTCGTACAGGTCCAGGTGTTCGAGCGAGGCCGGAAGGGAGGTGCCGGACAGGGAGGTCAGCCCCTGGCCACTGAGATCGAGTCGAGTGGTCACAGGGCCGACCGTAACGGGATCAGGTGACTGTCCGGTGCCCGCCGCCCTTGACCTTCGCGTAGATCGCGGCCGCGCCGATCACGCCGACGATGGCCGCGCCGACCTGGAAGGCGTGCCGGATCCAGTCGATGCCCGCGGTGTCACGGACGCCGAACACACCGGCAAGCCAGTTGCCGATGAAGGCGGCGATGATGCCGACGACGATCGTCAGCCACATCGGGATCTTCTGATCGCCGGGCGCGATCATCCGGCCGATGACGCCGAGGATCAACCCGACCACGATCGTGGTGATGATGCCCCAAAGGCCACCCAACATGGTTCCTCCTTCGCTGGAGATCGATGAGCCCACGGTGACACCGATTCGGGCTCATCGCGCCTCAAGACCCCTTACCGGGTGACACTGCGGCGTCCGTAGAGGTTCGCGGCCAGGGTCACCCCGAGACCGGCGATGACGATCTGGGTGATGAGTTCGAGCCAGTCGAAGCCCTTCGTGTCCGCGTAGCCGAGTCCACGGGCGATCGCCGTACCGATGAAGGCGGCGACGATACCGACGACGATGGTCAGCCAGATCGGAATGGACTGCTTGCCGGGGGCGAAGAACCTGCCGAGCACCCCGAGGATCAAACCGACCACGATCGCCGTGATGATGCCGGTGACTGTCATTGAGACTCCTTTGCCGAGGTCTCCGCCCGGAGGCGGACTCAGCACGGTGATGCCCGCCCGGAACCCCCTCGAAACCAGAAAGGCCCTCTCCGCGGGGGAGAGGGCCTTTCGTCACGAAACCGTTTAGAACGCGGCTTCGGGGATGTCCATGAGGCTGTTGTCCGCGGCCTCGACGATCGCGCGGCGCGACGTCAGCTCCGGCAGCACGTTCTTCGCGAAGAACGACGCCACCGCGAGCTTGCCCTCGTAGAACGGGACGTCCTTCGCGGACGCGCCCGCGTCGAGCTTGCCGATGGCGACCTCGGCGTGCTTGATGAGCTGCCAGCCGATGAGCAGGTCGCCGACCGACATCAGCAGGCGGACCGTGTGCTGGCCGACCTTGTTGATGTTCTGCGGGTCTTCCTGCGACGAGGTCAGGTAGCCGATCAGCGAGCCGAGCATGCCCTGGGTGTCTTCCAGCGCCTGCTTGAGCAGGGCGCGCTCGTTCTTGAGCCGCCCGTTGCCGATCTCCGACTCGATGGTCTTCGTGATCTCCCCGGCGACGTAGGCCAGCGAAGCACCCTTGTCGCGGACGATCTTGCGGAAGAAGAAGTCCAGCGACTGGATGGCCGTGGTGCCTTCGTACAGCGAGTCGATCTTCGCGTCACGGATGTACTGCTCGATCGGGTAGTCCTGCAGGAAGCCCGACCCGCCGAGGGTCTGGAGCGACTGCACGAGCTGCTCGGTCGCGCGCTCGGAACCGACGCCCTTGACGATCGGCAGCAGCAGGTCGTTGACGCCGTGCGCGATCTTCTGCGACGCCTCGTCACCCTCGCCGGTCCACACCTGGTCCTGGAAGGTCGCGGTGTAGAGGTACACCGCGCGCAGGCCCTCGGCGTACGCCTTCTGCAGCATCAGCGAGCGGCGGACGTCCGGGTGGTGCGTGATGGTGACGCGCGGCGCCGCCTTGTTCAGCATGTTCGGCAGGTCGGCGCCCTGGACGCGCTCCTTGGCGTACTCGAGCGCGTTGAGGTAACCGGTCGACAGCGTCGCGATGGCCTTCGTGCCGACCATCATGCGGGCGTACTCGATGACCTGGAACATCTGCGCGATGCCGTCGTGCACCTCGCCGAGCAGCCAGCCCTTGGCGGGGGTGCCGTGCTGGCCGAAGGTCAGCTCGCAGGTGGTGGAGGCCTTGATGCCCATCTTGTGCTCGACGTTGGTGACGAAGGCGCCGTTGCGCTCGCCCAGCTCACCGGTCTCGCCGTCGAAGTGGAACTTCGGCACGAGGAAGAGCGAAAGACCCTTGGTGCCGGGCCTGGTCTCGATGCCGGGGCCCTCGGGACGGGCCAGCACCAGGTGCATGATGTTCTCGACCATGTCGTTCTCGGCCGAGGTGATGAACCGCTTCACGCCGTCGATGTGCCAGGAGCCGTCCTCCTGCTTGACGGCCTTGGCGCGGCCGGCGCCGACGTCGGAACCGGCGTCGGGCTCGGTGAGCACCATGGTGGCGCCCCAGCCGCGGTCGATCATGATCTGCGCCCAGCGCTTCTGCTCGTCGGTGCCGTTCTTGTCGACGATGCCGGCGAAGTTCGGGCCCGCCATGTACATGAACAGCGGCGCGTTGGCACCGAGGATCAGCTCGGCCGCGGCCCACTGCACGGTCGGGGGCAGGCCGAAGCCGCCCAGCTCGTTCGGCAGGCCCAGCCGCCACCATTCGCCGTCCATCAGCGCCTGGTAGCTCTTCTTGAACGACTCGGGGATCTTCACCGAGAAGGTCTTCGGGTCGTACACCGGCGGGTTGCGGTCCGCGTCGGCGTACGAGTCGGCGAGGGGACCGGAAGCGAGCTTGTTCAGCTCGGTCAGCACGCCGCGGGCGGTCTCCTCGTCGGATTCCGCGAGGACGCCCTTGCCGAGGCGGTCCTGCACGCCGAGTACCTCGAAGAGGTTGAACTCCAGGTCTCGGACGTTGCTCTTGTAGTGGCCCATTTCGTCACTCCAATGTGTTCGGCTCCCCGGCCGGGCACACGTCCCCTACTCGCCGGTAACTTCAGGATATTACCTGTGGGTAACCGGCGGCAAGTGAATGGCCACTGTTGTGATGTGTAAATCAGCAATACGGGGGTCTCAGCGGGATGACGGCGCGATCGAAGTGGCCGTGGGTGTCTCGACCGGGGTGTGCGCGTCGTCGGGGTTCGTGACCAGGATGCCGGAACGGAACGCGATCGTCACCGCGTGTGTCCGGTCTCGGGCGGAAAGCTTGCGCAGGATGCTCTTGACGTGCGTCCGCACGGTTTCCACGGAGAGGAACAGGATCTTCGCGATCCCGGAGTTCTCCAGCCCCTCCGCCACCAGCTGCAGGACCTGGTACTCGCGGCGGGACAGCGGCATCAGGCCGCGCGCGGTCGCCGGCTTGGGGGCGTCGCCCGGCTTCGGGAGCACGGGCTGGCGTTTCGGCCGCGCGGTCAGCGCCGCCAGCGTCGGGTCGATGTAGCGCCGGTCGCTGTGCGCGCGCCGGATCGCCTCGGTCAGATGCCGCCCGTCGGTAGCCCGCGGCACGATCGCGTGCACGCCTGCCGCGATCGCCGCGGCGAGGTACTGCTGAGTGCGGTTGGTGTCTCTGATCATCGTGATGATGACCAGTGCCGGGTCACCGCCGCTGAGCAGGCGGGACAGGTGGCAGTTCGGGTCGAGCGCCGAATCCAGCACGATGACGTCCGGTTTGAGCTGTTCGCACAGCTGGAGCGCCGCGTGATGGCTGGCCGCGTGCCCGAGCCACTGCAGGCCGGGCGTGCGGTGGACCAGCGAGCTCAGGCCCTCGCAGAAGATCGGGATCGGATCGACGGCGGCCACGCCGAGTCCGCGGCCGCCTGGTGACAGTCCACCAGGCCTGCCGGCCTGAGTTCGGTTCGGCTCGATGCTTCGCATCACGGACCCCTCCGTTTTCCTGCCCGCCATCTCCGGACGAGAGGACTCGAAAGCCCATTCGGTGACCACCGCCCCCCGGCGTGGTCACCCTCGTCAACCGGTCCCCCCTGCGGGACCGGACAGAGATGACACCTCGTAACTATTACGAGTCAGGAGGTCGGAGCACGTGACGCGATATCCCCCTCATAGATGTATCGCCCCGTCGCGGCAAACTCTGCGTATCAGCTGGTCGTGGATCTCTTGCGCAAATGAACCCGCTGAGGGCGGAAGTTGACAAGTTCGCTACTCAGAGTGGACTTCAGTGTGAAGACGGCCGAACTCGTCTCCGAGCGCCGCGGGCGTCCAATGCGCGTTCAGCCCGCTGGGATTGGGCAGGACCCAGACCCGTGCCCCGCCGATCTCGCCGTCCTGCGGGCCTATCTTCGCCTTCGGCAGGCCGAACGCCGCCCGGAAGGCCGTGATCCCGACCACGGCGAGCCAGCGTGGCCGGTATTCGGCGACCCTCACCGCGAGGAGGCGCCCGCCTTCCCGGAATTCGTCCGGGGTCAGCTCGTCGGCCCGCGCCGTCGTCCGCGCGACGACGTTCGTGATGCCAAGGCCGAGGCCGAGCAGCTCGTGCTGCTCGCTGGGGTCGAGCACGCGCGGGGTGAAGCCGCCGCGGTGGAGCGCGGGCCAGAACCGGTTCCCCGGCCGGGCGAAGTGCAGGCCGAGCGCGCCCGAGTAGAGGCCAGGGTTGATCCCGCAGAACAGCACGTCCAGGTCGGGCGCGATGACGTCGTCGATGGTCTTGCCGTAGGCGGCGGCCAGCTCGTCCTTGGTCGGTTTGGTCCTCACCCCGCCAGTTTCCGGCACGCTGGCGGGTATGGAGCACGGGGCGTTCACGGCCGACGGCTGTCCGGTCGAGGTCTATCGGCTGCTGCCACCCGGCGACGAGCCGGGGACTGTGCACGCGGCGATCCCGGAAGGCGCGTCGATCCTGGAGCTCGGCAGCGGCGTCGGGCGGATCACGCACGCGCTGCTGGATCTGGGGCATCCGGTGGTCGCGGTGGACGACTCGCCGGAGATGCTCGCCCACGTCCGCGCGGACAAGGTGTGTTCGAAGATCGAGGAACTGCGGCTCGAACGGCTCTTCGACGCGGTACTGCTGGGCAGTCACCTGGTCAACACCGCCTCCGCGGTCGATCGCGAGGCCTTCCTGTCCACCGCCTGCGCGCATGTCGCGCCCGGCGGCCGGGTGCTCGTCGAATGGCATCCGCCGGAGTGGTTCGAGTCGGTCCGCGACGCCCAGGGCGGCAGACTCGGCGAGGTCGACGTCCGGCTCGACCGTGTCGTCCGTGACGGTGACCTGCTGTCGGCCGTCGTGCGGTACTCGGCGGCGGGCCGGTCGTGGAACCAGCCCTTCACCTGCCGCCGGCTGGACGCAGCGGCACTGGACGCCGCCCTGACCAGGGCAGGCCTGGTCTTCGAGCGCTGGTGCACAGACGACCGCACCTGGTTCTCGGCGACCCCCGCGTGATCTGGGACACCCACTTTCGTCTCAAGGGGTGGTCAACTCACCACGATATGCGTACTGTTTGTGATCTCGCACACAAAGGTCGTATTCGAGGAGGCGTTTTGCAGCTCTCGCTCATCCTCGGCCTGGTCGCGTTGATCTTCGTGGTGGCCACCGTGCTGGTGATCGCGGAAGACCGGCGGGCCGCGCGGCGCGCGGCCCAGCGACGGCGGGCGAGGCTAGCGGACCTGGGCGAGGTCGACCCGCTCGCCACGCAGCGGCTGCATCTCGACCGTTGAGGGCACGGGCTTCCGCACGAGGCTGAGCAGCAGCGCCCCGGCGATCCAGCCGAGCATCGCGCCACCGGTGTTGTTGAGCAGGTCGTCGACGTCGAAGATCCGGTAGACGTAGGGCGCGGTGCCGAAGTTCGCGGTCAGCTGCGTGATCTCGATCAGCAGCGATGCGGCGAGCCCGATCAGCGTCGTGCCGATGAGGCCGCGCTTCCACAGTGTCCTGGCGAAGAAGCCGAGCGGGACGAACAGCAGCACGTTCATGGTGGCCTGCTGGAAGGTCTGGGTGGTGAACCAGTCGGCCATCGGCAGCCCGTGCTTGAGCAGTTCGGTGTGGATGTCGGTGATCCACTGGAACGGGTTCAGCTGCACGGTCTGGCTCAGTCGTCCGGCGCCGGGGCCGGGCAGCGGCAGGAAGGTCACCGCCAGGGTCATGGTGGCGTAGAGCAGCACGGCGGCCGTGGTCAGGACGGGACGAAGCCGCACTCGGCCGTGCCGCGCGTGCAGGACGATCAGCTGCGGGATCAGTACCGTCGCCCAGAGCGCGAAGAAGCCGATCAAGCCGTACTGCAGGGCGGTGACCTGTGCGTTCGTCATGACCACGACGTTATGGATCAGGCGGGTGCGGCCACTTCGGTCGAAGGGCCGCCGCTGCCGGGGCCGGATCGGCCGAGTGGCCGACCCCGATCTTGGCCGATCGGCGATATTCGTTCCCTGCTCCGCCGGTGGACGTGGGATTCTGCCCGGATGGTGCTCGTGCGACGGCTCGTCCCCGCGGATCTCGACGTCTTCCGTGAGATCCGCCTGCGTGCCCTGACGGACACGCCCGAGAACTACGGCTCGATCGCCGCGGCCGAACGCGCGCAATCCGACGAGGAGTGGCTCGCGAAGCTGGCCGGGGACGTCTGGTTCGCCGCCTTCGACGACGGGCGTCCGGTGGGTCTCGTCGCCGGACGGGCGCGAGACGACGGCTGGATCCTCTACTCGATGTGGGTCGCGCCCGAAGCCCGCCGCCGGGGATTGGGCACCAGGCTGATGGATGAAGTGCGATCGGCCGCCGAGGACGACGGCGCACGCGAGGTGTGGCTGCACGTCGCGGAGGACAACGACCACGCGCGGCGGCTGTATTTGAAACTCGGCTTCATCGCGACCGGGGAACTGGAGCCGATGCCGAACGACGTCACCCGGCGGCGCGAACGTCTTTATCTGCCCGTCACCATGTGACGTTTGCCTATCGTCCTGCTTTCTGCCCTGGTGAAGCGCAAATCCGCAAGGCAGACTCCTCCGCCGTGCGAATCGGAGGAAGCATGAAACTCTCTACCCGGCTGGCCGTGGTCGCCGGTGCCGCGCTGACCGCGCTGGCCGCCGTCGCCGCGCCCGCGTCCGCCACGTCGTCGACCACCGACGTCCGGCTGATCACGTTCAACGACCTGCACGGCAACCTCGAACCGCCGTCCGGTTCGAGCGGCCGTGTCACGCTCCCCGACGGCAAGACCGTCAATGCGGGCGGTGCCGCCTACCTCGCGACGCACCTGAAGAAGCTTCGCGGCGAAGTGCGTAACTCTGTCGTCCTGTCGGCAGGTGACAGCATCGGCGCGTCGCCGGTGATCTCGGCGCTGTTCCACGACGAGCCGACCGTCGAACTGCTGAACCGGCTCGGGGTCGAGGCTTCCGTGGTGGGCAACCACGAATTCGACGAAGGCCTCAAGGAACTCCGCCGGATGCAGCACGGCGGCTGCCATCCGACCGACGGCTGCCAGTTCCGCGAGTCCTTCAAGGGCGCGAACTTCCCCTTCCTCGGGTCCAATGTGTACTACGAGAACGGCTTCCCGGCGCTGCTGCCGTTCAGCATCGAGTTCTCCGGCGGCGTCCCGATCGGCGTCATCGGCGCGACGCTGAAGGATCTGCCGCAGGTCGTCACCCCGGAGGCGATCAAGGGCCTGAAGTTCGGCGAAGAGGTCCAGGCCATCGACCGCACCGCCAAGCTGCTCGACCTGTTCGGGGTCAAGGCACAGGTCGTGCTGCTTCACCAGGGCGACAACTCCGAGACCGCCGGTCCGGACGAATGCAAGGTCAAACCGGGGGCGGCGACCGCGATCGCGCAGAAGGTGACGTCCACAGTGGACGCCATCTTCACCGGGCACAGCCACCAGCAGTACAACTGCGTGATCAACGATCCCGACGGCAAGCCGCGCCCGGTGATCCAGGGTGCGTCGTTCGGGCGTCTGCTGTCGGTCGTCGACCTGAAGATCGACCGCCGCACGCTCGACGTCGTCCGTGGCGAAACCAAGGCGCACAACCAGATCGTCACCCGCGACGTCACGCCGGACGCCGACGTGCTCAAGCTGATCGAAGAGGCGAAGACCAAGGCCGCGCCGATCGCGAACAAGGCCGTCGGCACCATCACCGCGGACCTGACCGCCAAGGGCGCCCCCTCCGGGGAATCGCCGCTCGGCGACGTCATCGCGGACGCCCAGCTCGAAGCCACGAAGTCGAACGGCGCGCAGATCGCCATGACGAACCCAGGCGGTATCCGCACGGACTTCACCTACGCGTCGTCGCCCGCCGGCGAGGGCGACGGTGTCGTGACCTACGGCGAGGCGTTCGCCGTGCAGCCGTTCGCGAACATCATGCAGACGATCACGCTCACCGGGGCCGACCTGAAGAACGTGCTCGAACAGCAGTGGCAGGCCAACGGCGTGGTGCGGATCCTGCAGATCTCGAAGTCGCTGAAGTACTCGTACTCGGCGTCGGCGGCCCAGGGGTCACGCGTCTCGAACCTGACACTCGACGGCACGCCGATCGATCCGGCGGCGTCGTACCGCGTTTCGGTGAACAACTTCCTCGCCGCCGGCGGGGACGGCTTCACTGAGTTCACGAAGGGGACCAACCTGTCGGGTGGTCCGGTGGACCTGGACGCGCTGATCGCGTACTTCGGGGCGCACCCGGGTATCGCGCCGCCGTCCGCGGACCGGATCACCGCGCTGCCGTAGCCCTCGCGAGCGCCATGAAAGGTCCTTTCCTTGCGAAATTTGCGAGGAAAGGACCTTTCATTGCATCTGTGGGGTGGTTTTGTCAGTGACCCAGGGCACAATGGCCGCCATGACGACCTGGGAAGAAGTCGTGGAACTGGCGGGCAGGCTGCCCGAGGTCGAGGAGTCCACTTCGTACCGCACGCCGTCGCTCAAGGTCGCGGGCAAGAGCTTCGCCCGCCTGCGCACCGAGGCCGAGGGCGGGCTGATGCTGCTGTGCGAGCACGCGGAGAAGGAGGCGCTGCTGGCCTCCGGCGACCCCGCGTACTTCACCACACCGCATTACGACGGCTACGGCGCGATCCTCGTCGACCTGGAGAAGGTCGAGAAGACGCAGCTGCGCGAACTCATCGAGGAGGCCTGGCGGATGAAGGCGCCCGCCAGGCTCACGAAAGGACTGAACGACTAGCGGAGTTCCCCTTCGAGCAGGCTCATCAGGTACTCGTCGTGCCACTCGCCGTTCTGGCCGCGGAACGACTGCCGGTGCCTGCCGTCCACCTGGAATCCGAGCTTCTTGTAGACGTGGATCGCGGCCTCGTTGTCGACCACGACCCACAGCGCGATCATGTGCAGCCGCATCATGTCGAAGCCGTAGCGGCAGAGCGTGCGCATGGCGTCGGTGCCGTAGCCGCCGCCCCAGTGGTCCTTCTCGCCGAGATAGATGTCGAGTTCCGCGCGGCCTCCTTCCGGCGTGGCGTCGCGCAGGGTGCAGGTGCCGATCAGCGTGCCCACGGCGAGGCTCTCGATCGCGAAGTCCACGTGGCCGAAGCTGTTGGGCTTCCGGTTGGCGAAGCGTTCGCGGGTCTGGGCGAGGGATTCCGGGTGGTCCGCGGGCAGCCAGCGCGTGACCTCCGGGTCGTTGTGCCAGCGCCACAGCGTGTCCGCGTCCTCGGGTTCCAGCGGGCGCAAGCGGATCAGTTCACCGGTCAGCATCGTCCATCCCAAGATCGGTATCGGACTTTCCAGACTATTGGGCGACACCCGCGAGCAGCCACCGCTTAACGGGGACTTCCAGCAGCACCCTGGCGCCGAACGGCTCGATCTCCTCGCCTGCCGCCCAGCCGTCGTACTTCGCCGCCAGCGCCTCGAGAACGTCCGCGCGGAGCGTTCCGCGGTGGACACGTACCAGGCCTTCGGCGACCACCGGCGCGTCGCCGTCTTCCAGCGCGATGCTGACACGCGGATCGTTGCCGATGTTGCGCACCTTCACGTTCCGCTCGCCGCTGCCGATCCAGAAGACGTCGTCGAGGTAGACGAACCACACCGGCGTGACGTGCGGCGATCCGTCCGCTCGGAGCGTGCACAACCAGGCGTTGCGCTCCCGCGCGAGCCGTTCGATAAGCGATTGATCACGTTTCACCTGGTCAGCCTGCCCGAAAGCTAGGGTGCCGGGCGTATGAAGGTCCACCAGTACTGCTACTTCGCCTTGAAGAGCGAAACCGTGTCCGCCGCGGAGATCACCGCGCGGCTCGGCATGGAGCCCGACGAGGTCCTGGTACTGGGTTCGCGGTCCGCCGAGCACCGGTTGCCGCGGATGCACGCCTGGAAGGTGACGCATCGCGGTTCGGAGCCGGTCGACGACCAGATCGAGAGCGTGATCGGCAGGCTCGCCCCGGTCCGCCCCGAAATCCGGAAGCTGGTGGACGAAGGCGCGAGCGCGGTGCTGCAAGTGGTCCGCTACTTCCATCACCGTGACGGCGGCGAGGAGTTCGGCTGGCACCTCTCGCCCGCCGTGCTCGCTTTCCTCACCGAAGCCGCCGCCGCGCTCGACGTCGACGAGTACGACCTCAGCGAATGAGCTTCCGCCGGTCCGGTGCGCGGTGGAAACGCCGAAGATGGTGGGATGGTGCCCCACAGCCGGACAACCCCGTTGGGAGCCCAGCATGTCGAGCGAGAACTGGCCGTTGAGTCAGGATCCCGAGTCTCCGGTGATCATCTCCCGGTCGCTGGTGGAGGACCCGTCGAACCTCGCGTTCGTCGTACTCGACGACGACGGTGACTGGTTCATCAGCGACGGCAACGAGTTCTCCGAGGACATGGAGGAGAACAAGGACGCGTTCGGCGCGCTGCCGCTGCGGGAAGCGGTGGAGCTCATCCCCGAACTCGCCGTGCTCGCCGGCCTCCCCACCGGCATGGCCGCCGACTGGGATCCGGAGCGGCGCTCGTGGCTGCTGAGTTCGGTCGCCGACTCGGACGACGACGAGGAAGACCTCCTGGTGCGCGCCGCCCGCCTCGCCGCGTGGACGCATCCAGGCTCGCCGCTGGAAGAAGTCCAGGTGAGCACCGAACTCGCCGAGATCTCCACCGACCCCGCCGCCCCGGCCCGCGCCGTGCGCCAGGTCGTCCGCGAGGCCGACGGCAGCTGGCTGCTCGTCGGCTTCCAGGTGCCGGAGAACGAGGACTTCGAGGTCGAAGCCCTCGAAATGGAGCACGCCGTCACGCTGTACCCGGACGTCGCCCTGGTGCTGAGCGCCGCGCCCGGCCAGGTGTACGACCGGCCGAGCGCCGACGCCCCCTGGGAACTCGTCGAAGGCTGACCTCAGCCGAAGTCGCAGTACATGACGTGCAACCCGATTCGCCCCAGCGTCGGGTGCTCGAACGCGCCCGGCACCGTGCCGACGATCTCGAACCCGAGCCGTTCGTAGATCCGGATCCCGGCCGCGTTCGATTCGGCGACCGCGTTGAACTGCATCCCCGCGAAACCCTGCTCCCTGGCCCACTGCAGAGCGTTCGCGCACAGCGCACCACCGATGCCCTTGCCGCGAACATCCTTGTCCACCATGAAACTGGCCGTCGCCACATGCGACCCGGGTCCGCCGCGGTTCGGCCCCATCTTGGCCGTCCCGAACACGCGGCCGTCCTCCACCGCGACCACCGTCCGGCCCGGCGGCGCCTCGATCCATGTCTTGCGGGCGTCGTTCTCGCTGAGGTCCGGGTCGTAGGTGTACGTGTCCGCGGCCCGCACGACTTCACGCACGATCGACCAGACCTGCGCCCAGTCCTCTTCGGTGAACTGCCGGATCTCCATACCTGGCACGGTAACAACCATCATGCTCGACCGATCTCTCAACAAGTTCTCTGAGCAGAGAGAAAGCCCGCATGGACACGGCGGAGGCCTGTCGGCTCGCTGGAAGATCGAAGTGTGACTGCACGACGACCTGCTACTACTGCGATCGTCGGATCGACGGGCGTCACGAGCACGATCGGTACACCCTCGAACGAGGCCGGCCGCCGGAAGGTTACTTCTTCGCCTTGAAGGGTCTTCTCCAAGAAGGATTCACACATGTCGAAAGTCGGGGTATCACCGAATCGGTCGGGAATCATCCGTCGTTGAGTGACGAGGCCGTTCTCGCACGATGGAGCGAACTGCCACCGCTGAGCCGTGTTCTTTACGGAAAGATGCGCAGTGTGCACGAGGAACGGATGTTCCGACGAAGCCATAGGGGCGAGGAGGTATCCGGCCTATCTGCGTTGGCCGCTGCCGTGCACCAGGTCGTCGCGATCGATCCGTCATAGAAGACGTTTCCTGAACCCCGCCTTCACCAGGTTGCCGTACGCCTCGGCGACGCGGCTCGGGATGTCCTGCCGAACAGCGAAACCACGCTCGGCGTAGACGGTGATCCGTTGTGTGTCACCGACAAGCATGTTGATGACACGGTCGACGTCACCGATGCTCTCGACGTAGTCGTCCAGCGGCAACGACCGGGAAGCGCAGATGACGTCGACCTCGGGCCACAGTTTCGTGCATGTCGCGTAGGCGCGCCGCTGCTGGTACGGCCGGGAGATGAGAACGACCGACTCGGCCTCGACGCCGCGAGACTTCAGCAGTGCGCGAGTGAGCGTGATGTTGTCGCCGGTGTTCAGTGCCTCGGTCTCGACCAGGATCGCGTCATCCGGAACGCCCAGCTCCAGCGCGTGTTCGCGGTAGTGGACGGCTTCGCCGCGCGGGTCGCGACGCCGAGGTCGTGGCTGCCGAGTCCGATCCCGACGTCGGCGGGCCGGAGTTCGTGGCGCATATCGTGGTAGTCCCAGAGCGTCTGGACGTCGGCGCGGAGATCGTCCGGCAAGGTCTCGGGCATCAGGGACTCCGAAGCAAAGCGAAAGCCCCAGGTCCACAGTGGACATCCACTGACCTGGGGCTTTCGCAGCTGAGCGGATGACGGGAATCGAACCCGCGTATTCAGCTTGGGAACCAGGGTGATCATGCTGGAAAGTGCCCCTGACCTGCGGAGGAGCCTGTCTCGTCGTGTCCGCCGTTGACCTTGGTTGACCGGCCTTAATGGCACGCTAATGGCATGACCTGGGCTCCGCCCACACCTCCCCCGCCATCCCGATACGAAGCCAGCACGCGGCCGGTGGTGCCGGGTCAAGGCACGCTTTCCCGCCTTGACGCGGTGCTACCGGCCGTAGTCATGATCCGGCTTCGGGGTGGCAGTCCTAGCGATCAGGAAGCTTGCGGCTGAGTGTGTCCATGGCGCCAGCTAGGTCGGCTGCGCCCCGGAGGGTGATCGAGTCGTCTTGCATGTGCTTCAGCTGGTGATACACCGCCAAGATGCCCTCGACGCCGGCCAGCTGGATCGGGTCCGCTTTGTTCCGGCCCTGTTCGAGGGCTTCGCGTGCTGCGGCGGCGTGGGCTTCTGCTGCGGCGCGGTCTGAAGTTGGCATGAGGTTGACCCTGCCAGCGACGCTGGGCTGCGTAACTAGGCCGATGAGCTGATCGCCGTCAGCGGCGGCGCGCTGTGCGGTCTATCGGTCCGGCGAGCCTACCCGGCGGGCGGCGGCCGGAGCGGAGCGGCAGGCCGTCCGTCCCGCGAGCGGGTGGGCCGACGAACGGGAGGTGACGTGCGCGCCGCCGCTGGCGGCGCCTTGATCCCATAGAGCCAAGTTCGGCAGGCAAACTCGGTTTGCAGCGCTTACCTGTCTGCGCGAGCCTCGGCGACCAGATTCCAGCAACGATCGCATCGCCCGCTGCTTCGCGCAGGTGACCACTCAACGCCGTAGCTATCTAGGACAGGTCTGTTACACAGAGTGTGTATAGGCTCGCCGTGCCGGAACTTGTCAAAGTCATCGACGGTGATCGCATGAAGTTGCCCAGGAGTCTCAAGGTCCACGCGCCTCGGCACTCGCCTGGCCGGCCGGTGCGGTTCACCGTATTCAACCCACGCGCTCAGGTACTTCATGGCTTGTAGTCGCGTTGGCGTGGGTCTCAGTTACGGGTTTGCTGCATCTAGCCTCGTTGGATGGGGCGCTGAGGAGGTCGAGCGGCGGGTTTGTGTTCGTCAGCGGTGGCCTTTCGTCGCCGTTGATCGTTGCCGCCTGTACCGGTTTTGTACCGAGATGGTTGCGTTATCGCTGAGGCGTAACAAGCGTTGAGGTTGATCCAGACTCCTCATGAGGATATGCCCCCGTCATCCTATGGAAGGGTTGAGGCCTGGTGAGTACCACGTCCGAGAATGAATTGAAGACTGTCCGTGACTGGGCTAAGGAATTGGTATCGTCCGGTTCCATAGAAGAGATTGAGAAGTCTTTTGTTCAGCCAAAGGAGCCGCCTGTTCCAGTCTGCCGAGAAGCGCAAAACGCCCTTCGAGTGGCTCGCATAACTGCGCTGGAAGCGATATCGTCTGCTCATATTATTAACAAGGTTGAGAAAATCTCAACAGGGAAAGCGTTAACTGGACGATTTACGCATGCGGCGCAGAGTTCGTTGCGCTCGGCGCTTCTGTTTGCTGGCGCCGGCCTCGACCGATCTCTCAAGCAATTGGTCGATGACACGATGCCATACTTGGCAGAGTTTGAACCGAAGAGTATTGAGTCGTTCCATAAGTTCGCCGAGGATCATATTTCCTCTGGCTCGGGGGGCATTGATGCTAAGTCGCTAGTGAGGATCTTGCTGGGTGAAGGCAAGAGTCCTAAGGGGATCGTTTTGAATAGGTGGTCACAGCATCTCCAGTCGTCGAGCGCTCAGTCTGTCGAAAGGGTGGAAGAGATCGCAATTGCGTTAGGCGTTACCGATCGTAGTGTGCGTAGTCGAATTAAGCCCGGCAAGGCAGACTCCGCAACGCTTAAGGACGCTTTTTCGGCTCGAAATGAGATTGCACATGAGTTGGATATTACTAAGCCAAAGGCAGATGTCCGTGCGCGACTGGAAACCTTGCAAAAGGGGCGTTCGATCGCCGAAATAGAGAAGTTTGTCAAGGCGATAATTGACATTGGGCAGCTCATTATCAATGATGTGGGCGAACGTCTGCGAGCTGCCGACTATGAGAAACTGTTGCGCACGACTTGGGCTGATGTCATGAGGAAGTATTGAATCTGGTCTTGCGTCCAGTGGAGGTTAGATGACGACTTTACGTGACAATCAGCTATGGGTGCCGAAATGCTACATGGATAGCTGTGGAGCGATGTGCGTATGCGATCGAGTTCAGGCTAGTAATCGATTTGTATACCCGGCTCGGATCAGTTGGTTGTAGGCGCTCGCGACATTGTCCGCGATTTCTTGGTGGATGGCGAAGCCGCGTTCGGCGTAGACGGTGATGCGTTGGGTGTCGCCGACGAGCATGTTGATGACGCGGTCCACGTCGCCGATGCTCTCGATGTACTCGTCCAGAGGGAGCGGCCGCGAAGCGCAGATGACGTCGACCTCGGGCCACAGCTTCTTGCAGGTCGCGAAGGCGCGTCGCTGCTGGTACGGCCGAGAGATGAGAACGACCGACCCGACCTCGATGCCGCGAGACTCCAGCAGCTTCCGGGTGAGCGTGATGTTGTCCCCGGTGTTCCGCGCCTCGGGCTCAACCAGGATGGACTCGTCCGGCACGCCCAGCTCAAGCGCATGTTCGCGGTAGTGCACCGCCTCGCCGCGCGGAAACCGTTCGACAGTCGTCGGCGCGTTGGCCCCGGTGAAGACGATGAGCGGGAACATTCCAGCGTGGAACAGTTCCGCGGTGAAGGTCGCGACCCCGAGATCGTGACTGCCAAGTCCGATCCCGACGTCGGCGGGCCGGAGTTCGTGGTGCATGTCGTGGTAGTCCCAGAGCGTCTGGACGTCGGCGCGAAGGTCGTCCGGCAGGGTGGTCGAACGCTCGGGCATCTGGGTCTCCGGGGTCAGTCGGGGATCTTGAAAGTGTAGGTCCAGGAGAACCGGCTTGCGGCGTGCACGCCTCGTGCGAACTCGACCACGCGGCCGTCCTCGGTGTACGTGCGTCGTTGCAGCACCATGACGGGCTCGCCTGCGGGGAGTTCGAGCTGTTCCGCCTCGTCGGGCGTCGGCATCCTGGCGTAGAAGGTCTCGGTCATGGTGTCCGGCTCAAGACCTTGCAAGGTGAGGACCAGGAACCCGCCACCTCGTCCGGCCGGGCCAGGTGTCGGATCGACGATGGGGGTGCCTTCGACGTCGGCGGGCCGGTAGTAGCTAGTGAGCATGTGGGTGGGCTGGCCGGCGTCCTTGACTAGCCGTGCCCGCTCGTAGACCGGGGATCCGACGATGACCCCGAGGGCGTCGGCGACTTCTCGGTCAGCTTCGATCTTGGCGACGGTCTGCGTCTGGTCGGTCGGCTTCCAGTCTCGGCCGGACGCTTCACGGTCTGCGACGAAGGCGACGGTATCGCCGTACTTCCACTTGCTCTTCGCGTACCGATCCTTGCCCAGGCGCTTCATGGGCGGGCGTGCACGAACGACTGTCCCGCGTCGTCTGATCGGCGTGACCAGTCCTTCGGCTTCGAGGACCCCAACGGCCTTGCGAACGGTGTTGACGTTGACGTCGTACTCGTCGGCCAGCTCGTCTTGCTTGGGCAGCGTGGTGTCCGGGGCGTAGTCGCCCCGCTGGATCGCGTCTCGCAGGATCGCGGCCAGCTCTCGGTAGCCAGTGCCCACCTGGTCCTCCTTCGTCGGTCGATAACGCTAGCGGTATCACCCCATCATGGTCTACGGAGCCCGATAGAGATAGTTCTATTGACAACGCGAGCGGCGAAGCGCTTAATAGAACTACCTCTAACAGGTGCAAGCCCGGTAGGGCTCCAGAGACGACAGGAGACAGACGACATGGCGATCGCCAAGGGACACCGTTTTGAGATCGACTTTGATGCCGCGTTCCCGCTGGGGCTGGTGATGGTCGGAGACGTCGCGCCGGACAACGAGTACCAGTCGCGGGAAGACCGCTCCGCAGGCCGACCTGTTCGTCAGCGGGTCGACGAAGTGACGGGCAAGCGGCAGTGGAAGGCCACGGTCACCGACCCGAGCGAGACCAACTCCAAGCGCGCGTCTTACGACGTCACGTTCCTGGCCGATGTGCAGCCAGTGCCGACCACGTCGGAGGTGCTGCCGGGTATGCGGCCGATCGAGCTGGAGGGCCTGACGGCTGAGCCGAAGGTGGCTGGTCAGGGCGAGTTCAAGTACCAGTCCTACGTATTCCGCGCGACCGGTTTCAAGACTGCCGCATCGGGTGGCGCATCCAAGTCGGGCCGTGCCTCCAACACTGCCGAGTCCGCCCCCAAGGCGGCGTGATGACGGGCCGGGTGCCTGGCAGTCAGGGCGTGGCCGTGGTTCCACCGCACCTGGTCCAGAGCTGGGAGACGGCGTATCGCCACTACAGCGGGATGACGCAACGGACCGCACAAGGTGGGGATGCCTTGGCGGCGCATGACATGGCCGTTGCTTCCTGGGCGGTGGCGTCTGCTTGGCGGGAGCTGGCGACTCAGGGTCAGTTGCCGTGGTGGGTGCTGGCTGCGGTGTCGGCGGCTGCCGAGGGGTTCGAGGAGAACGCGCGGTCGTGGGAGATCCGTGCTTACAGCGAGGAAGGGCAGGTCCGTGGCGTTCAACGCGATGTGGAAGCCGGGACGGCAGGCGGTCGCGGGGATGCAGGGCAATGGTTCGGCGAACCCGGCCCTAGTGATCTACCTCGATCCGGACAGTCTGGCGATCCTGCCGCCGTCGGATCCGGCCGAGTGGCCGGAGTTCATCCGGCTCCTTCGCCAAATCCGCGACAGCGCGGACGAACTGGCCGTCTTCCTCACCAAGCACCAGGCGGTGCGCGATGACGACACCCGGCCGGAATGAGCCACAAACGCTCCGAGACGCGCACGCGGTCGCCTCGGCCCGCAGGCCGAAGCCGGGGTCGAACCTGGAGGCGTGGCTGAAGTTCCACCAGGCCAACGCGCGCATGTACCGCGCTGTATCCGATGTGGACCGAGGACATCACCACGAACTTCGTTACTGGGTGGGCTATGAGGAGCGGAAGGCGGAGGAGGTGGCCGCGCAGATCCAAAAGGGGAAGTCGCAAGCCAGCTAGAAACTGAATGACAGAGCGAAAAACGCGCGTGGGGACGTGCGGCGTACAAACACGTCCTCACGCGCTGTGCAAGTCCCGTAAGGCGCAGAACCGGTAACTGGCCTAGGAAACCTCGCCGGTCCTGCGCTGTCCACAACCTCTGGAAGTGAACAATGACAACGCTAAACGATGGCAACGAGCGGCCGCTAGACGGGGTCACCCGAACGCGCTGCACAGTCTGTAAGCGGTTCGCGAAGCTCCTGACTGGTGAGGCGGAATGCGCTCCCTGCCGGGGAATGCTTCCGCTGGATCTGACCGGCGGTGGTCGCCGATGAACGCGAACGGGATCGGTCTTCTCCTCGTCGGCGGTGGGGTGCTGGGTGTGGTGGTGTGGCTGCTGCACAAGCTCGGTCGCGCGCTCGCCACGATCGCGGAAGTCCTGGCTGCGACTGCGGTGGTCTTCATCGCCCTGTGGTCTGCCGTGAAAATGTTGGTGTGGCTGGGAAAGCAGATCTTCACGCACTGGCGGACCAGCCTCGGTGTCCTAGCCGTGATGGCCTGGTGGCAGTGGCTCGGCTGGCCGTCGTTCGCGATCACGACGGGTTCGGTCGCGGTGGTCCTCATGGTGTGGCGGCTGCTCGACCTGGTGTCGTTCGACCGGTGCTGTGGCCGGTTCCTGCGGGCGTGGTGGCTGCGCTGGTTCACCTACGCCCGGAAACTGCCGGGCTGGCTGCACGCCTGCGGCCTGTCTATCTCCGACGGCACCATGCCCGTGGAAGTCACGGTCAACCTCGTCGGTCGTCGCCGGAAGGCTGTCTCTCGTACTGCGGGCGGTGGTGCTGCGGTGCAGGTGTCGAAGGTGCTGGGGGTGCGGTCGGGGCCGTCGTGGGATGAGGTCCGTGTCCGGCTCGTGCCAGGGCAGAAGCCGGAGGACTTCGACGACGCCGCCCGCGCGCTGGCTGTGGCTCGCAAGGTCACGCGGTGTCAGGTTCGGGAGCTGGAACCCGACGTCGTCTCCCTCGACTTTCAGCGCCGGGACCTCCTCAAAGCACCTGTGGATTGTGCGGAGTTGGCGGCCGTCGACGGCGTGGATCTGCGGCGGGTGTTCGCCGGACGCACCGAGTACGGGAAGGACTGGCGGCTGCCGCTGACCGGTCCGGGCGCGCACATGCTCGTCGCCGGTGCCACCGGAGCCGGAAAGAACTCCGTGATGTGGTGTCCGCTGGTGTCGGCTGCGTCGGCGATCCGGGCCGGGACGGTACGGGTCTCGGGGATCGATCCGAAGGGGATGGAACTCGCCTACGGGCGTGGGATCTTTGCCCGCTACGGGGTTGCGGGTAAGGAAGCGATCGAGGTCCTGGACGACCTCCTTGACGGGCTTGAGTCCCGCAAGCGCGAGTTCGCCGGGCGCACCCGCAACGTCCCGATCTCCACGGACTACCCGTTGGAAGTTCTGGAGTTCGACGAGATCGGCGCACTGACCAAGTACAACGACCGCAAGACCCGCGAAGCCATCGTCGAACGAGTCGCGATCCTGACGACTCAAGGTCGGGCGCTCGGCTACACGGTGCGCGGCTACGTACAGGAGCCGACCAAGGACACCGTCCCGGTTCGTGAGCTGTTCCCCCGCCGGGTGTGCCTGCGCGTCACCTCGAAGACGCACGTCGGGATGGTCCTCGGTGACGGTGCCTATGAGCGCGGGGCGTGGGCGAACCGGATCGAGGAGTCGGCTGCGGGAGTCGGCTACATCTGGGGCGAAGGCATCCGCGAACCGCTGCGGGTCCGCGCGGGCTGGGTCCCGGACGAGACGGTCAAAGCCTTGGAGAACTACGTCACCAACGGCGGTGCCCACGTGATCGACCTTCCTGCCCGCCGTGGTGGAGAGGAGGTGGCGGCGTGAACCGCGTTCTGGTGTTTCTCGACGCGATCCGCGATCACCTCGACTCCTACGCTTTTCCGCCGGTCGCGTCCGTGCGGGTCGGGTTCGGCCCGGATCCGGTGTCTGTCCAGCTTGATACCGATGGTTTGACGGACGTGGCGCGGAGCCTGGTCGTCTGGGCGGATTCCCTGGAGAACGTGACCGCCTCGATTTGGCGCGTGCCCCAAGGCGGGAGCGTGCACTTGGAAGTCCAGGGCCGGACTCCCTGCGGCATCCCGGTCTCGGTTTACGGCGGTGTCCAGTTCGACGAAGCAGCGTTCCCGGACTTGCTTGCGGGGATGCGGCAGGAGATGCCGGTGTTCGTGCTGCGGCAGTGGAGCACGCCGGGGGAGGTGGCGGCCTGATGAGTACGAATGAAGCCGCGGTGACCCCGCCGGCCAACTCTCGGGCCGCTCGGATGCGGGAACCCCTGGCCTCCGACGTGGTGAAAGCGACCGCTGAGAAGCACGGCGTGTGCGTCCGGCCGTTCACGATGGAGGTGGGCGACACCGACACCGGAGAACTCCGGTATGTCCCCGTCCCCTGTGGCTCGACGGTCGAATCGGTCTGCCTGCCCTGTGCCCGTAAGGCCAAGGCGCTCAGGCAAGTCCAGTGCCGCGAAGGCTGGCACATGACCGAAGAACCCGACTTCACCTCTGAGCCACCGTCCGAGGTTCAGACGGAGCTGTTGGCGTTCCGTGCTGATCTCGTCGCCGCCTACCGGGAAGTGAGCGATCAGGCCGAAGCGGAGGAGCTGAGGGAGGAGATCCAGGGCGTCGACGACGAACTTCGGCAACTCGGCATGAGGGGCCGTCTCCCCTCGATCGACCTGCCCACGAAGAAGGCGGTGAAGCGGTCAACGAAGCGGCGACAGGACGCGCCCAACCTGCCTCGACGCAAGGTCACCAAGACCACCGTGGGCCGCGAGTACGCAGGGCGGTTCCGGCCATCGATGTTCGTCACGCTCACCTGCGACACCTACGGCCCCGTCCGCTCCGACGGCGCACCGGTCGACCCATCGACCTACGACTACCGACGGGCCGCTCGGGACGCGGTCCACTTCTCCGCGCTCGTCGATCGGTGGTGGCAGAACCTGCGGCGGGTCGTGGGCTGGGACGCCCAGTACTTCGCCACCGTCGAGCCCCAGCGGCGGGCGGCTCCTCACTTGCACGCGGCTATCCGGGGATCGGTGCCCCATGACGTGATCCGGCAAGTCACCGAAGCGACCTATCACCAGGTCTGGTGGCCCCGCCACGACGAAGTGGTCTACGTCGACCGGATGCCGCTGTGGGACGGCGACCGCCGGGTGTTCGTCGACCCGGACACCCGCGAACCGCTGACCGATTGGGACGACGCGGTAGAGGCCGTGGAGGACCCGGCGCACGTGGTCACCTTCGGCCGTCAGGTGCACTCCAAGGGCATCCTCGGCGGCTCCGAAGAGGCCGGGCGGCACATCGGCTACCTGACCAAGTACCTCACCAAATCCACGGGTGAGGTGGTCGAAGCCGACACGGCGAGACAGAAGGATCACCACGACCGGTTGCACGCGGAACTGGCGGTGACACCCTGCTCGCCTCGCTGCGCGGTGTGGCTGCTCTACGGGATCAACCCCAAGGGAGCCAACGGAAAGACCACACCGGGGCACTGCAAAGGGCGCGCTCATCGACGAACCACCCTCGGCCTGCCGGGGCGTCGGGTGCTGGTGTCACGGAAGTGGTCCGGGAAGACGCTCGTCGACCATAAGGCCGACCGGAAAGCGTTCGTGATCGAAGCGCCGGCGGCGGTCGGGATCGAGAAACCGGCACCGGACCCGGCCCGGCTGGTCTGGCGCAAGGTCGACTCCAGCGACGCGAACGTGCCTCCTCGGGACCACCTGGTGATGCACGCGATCTCTGAACGGATCACCTGGAAAGCCGAGTACGACAGAGCGCTACTCGCCGCGCAGAGTCCGCCGGATCTTTCGGCAACTCAAGGCGTAGCTGCTTAGGAACTGGGGGAGACACATGGAAGCCAAGTATCTGACGGTCGAAGAGGCGGCTGCCTACCTGAACACAGGTGTCCGGTTCGTGCGGCGGCTGATCGCGGAACGACGCATCGCCTTTCACAAGGCGGGGGTTCATGTCCGTGTCGCTCTCGGGGATCTGGAGAGCTTCATGCAGGCAGGGCGGGTAGAGCCGATCACGCGCGCATCGGTCCGCCGTGACCTGGGAAGGGCGGCCTGAGATGGCAAACAAGCGTGGGCATCGTGGTTTCGGGACCGTTCGTCAACTTCCGTCCAAACGTTGGCAGGCTCGCTATCCCGGACCTGACGGAATCATGCGACCAGCGCCGGACACCTTCGATACGAAGCGGGCCGCTGAACGCTGGCTGTCGTTGACGGAAACGCAGGTCACACAAGGCGAGTGGATCGACCCGGAGCGGGCAAAGCGCAAGCTGGGCGACTACGCGGACCAGTGGATCACCCAACGACCGGGACTTCGTCCACGTACGGTCGAGCTGTACAAATGGTTGCTGCGTAAGCACATTGCGCCGGACCTTGGCGGAGTCGAGTTGGGCAAGCTGTCCACGGCGATCATTCGACAGTGGCGTGCTGACCGGCTGACGGTTGGTGTCTCGGAGTCTGTGACGGCCAAGTCCTATCGGCTGCTGCGGGCGATCTTGAATACAGCAGTGGAGGAGGACAAGATCCTGCCTCGTAACCCGTGTCGGGTCCGTGGGGCTGATCGCGAGAATCCGGACGAACGCCCGGTGATCACTGTGGCCCAAGTGTTCGATCTGGCCAGCCGGATGCCGGAGCGCTTCCGCGCCCTGGTGCTCCTCGCCGCGTTCGGTTCGCTGCGGTGGGGTGAGGTGACCGCGTTGCGCCGATGTGACGTCGCTGAGGACGCGGGCTGGGTACGGGTGTCGCGCGCGATGGTCGAGGTTCCCGGGCGCGGGCTCGTAGTCGGGCCGCCCAAGTCGAGGGCGGGTGTCCGGACGCTGATCATTCCGGCGGCGGTCCGGCCTGACCTTCTGCGTCATCTGGAGACGTGGGTCAAGCCAGAGCAAGACGCGCTCCTCTTCACCGGTGAGCGAGGTGGGAACGCGGTGCGTCGGCCGAACTTCAGTCAGCGGACGAAGTGGGTCGAGGTCGTGGAGAAGATGGGCTTGAAGGGGCTGCACTTCCACGACCTGCGGCATGCCGGGAACATCTGGGCGTCGAAGGCGGGCACGTCGACCAAAGACCTCATGGCGCGGATGGGCCACGACGACATGCGGGCGGCGCTCATCTACCAGCGGGCGACGAGTGAGGCCGACGCGCAGATCGCGGACCGGCTGTCCAAGCTCGTCGACCGACACCGCAAGGGCACGACTCCAGACGACGACGAAGATCAGGACGGCCAACCGGCCCCGGTCGGCTAATGGCACGTTAATGGCACGCGAGCATCGGCGGCCAGACAAAGCGAAGGCCCCAGGTCCTAAGTGGACATCCACTGACCTGGGGCTTTCGCGTGAGAGCGGATGACGGGAATCGAACCCGCGTATTCAGCTTGGGAAGCTGATGTTCTACCATTGAACTACATCCGCAGTGCGCCGCCAGCATACATGGTCCGGATCTCCCCCTGCCAAGCCCCACCCCATCCTTGACGTCGCCCGCCAAAGTGACAACACTTGTTGTCGACCTCGGAGGTGATCCGGATGGGCGAGCGGCTGCCTGATCCCGAACTGTTCCGTCAAGGCGGGTTCCGGGTCGCGTCGAGGTTGTTCATCGAGGGCGACATCAGGGGCGACGAGCGCCAGGTGGCCCGGTTGCGGCGGTTCGCGCAGCGGGAGGATCCGGCGGCCGACGTGTTGGTGCCGCTGTTGCGTGAGGGCGCTCAAGGCCAGTTCGAACAGGCACTGCGGCAAGGCATCGACAGCGTCGAGAGACCGCCGGAGGAGCTCGAAGCCTTCTTCCGCGACGTCGAGGCGACGCCGTACTGGGTCGACCCGGACCGCCTCGACAGCGGAGCGCGGGCGATCACGCGCGCCGGGTTGCTCGGCCTGTTCCCGCTCGGCGACGTTTCGCTGATGGGCGGCTACCTCGCGTCGCGCGCCACGAAGGCGCTCGTCGGCACCGGCGAGATCGAGTACAAGGCGGCGCGGCGGCTCGTCGAGACGGCGACGTGGTGGATCCACGTGACGACGCCCGGCGCGCTGGTGCCCGGCGGGCGCGGGTACGAGTCCGCGTTGCGGGTGCGGATCGTGCACGCGCACGTCCGCGCGGCCATGAACCGCCGCAAGGACTGGGATTACGCCGCTTGGGACAAGCCGGTCAACCAGGTCCAGACCGCGGGCACGCTCCTGCTCTTCTCGCTCGTCTACGTCTTCGGCACGCAACTGCTCGGGCTCCGCTACAGCGCCCGCGAGCGCGCCGACATCCTGCACCTTTGGCGTTACGTCGGCTGGCTGATGGGCGTCGACGAGGAACTCCTGCCCGCCGGCGAGGACGACGCCTGGCGTCTGCTGTGGCTGCTCGCCGCCACCGAGTTCATCCCCGACGACGACTCGAAACGGCTCGCCGCCGCGCTCATGAAATCCCACGCCGCGATCGGCGAGGGCCGGGGCGCGGTCGGCAAGGTCCTTTCGCGGATGTCGGTCGCCGGGCACGGAGCGATCAGCAGGCTCTTGCTGGGCAAGACCAACGCCGACTTCCTGGAGCTGCCCGACGATCCGCTCGCGCAGGCGGCCGTGGTCGCGGTGGCGGGCGTCAACTTCGCCGCCGAGACGGTCCGGCGGGTGGTGCCCGGCGCGACGGCGCTCCAGGAGCTGCTCGGGGCCGCCGGGCGGCGCCACTACCTGCGGCAGGTCACCAAGGTGTTCGGGCTCGACCCGACCTACGGCAGGCACATGAAGGCCGCTTGACTACGCTGATCGCGTGCTCCTCAGCGACCGTGACCTCCGTAAAGAGCTCGATGCCGGCCGTCTCGGCGTCGACCCGTTCGACCCGACGATGGTCCAGCCGTCGAGCATCGACGTGCGACTCGACCGCTACTTCCGCGTGTTCGACAACAGCAAGTACACGCATATCGACCCGCAGCTCCAGCAGGACGAGCTGACCTCGCTGGTCGAGAAGGAGGGCGAAGACCCCTTCGTCCTCCACCCGGGCGAGTTCGTCCTCGGCTCCACCTACGAGACCGTCACGCTCGCCGACGACCTCGCCGGCCGCCTGGAGGGCAAGTCCTCCCTCGGCCGCCTCGGCCTGCTCACGCACTCGACGGCGGGCTTCATCGACCCGGGCTTCTCCGGCCACATCACCCTCGAGCTGTCGAACGTGGCGAACCTGCCGATCACGCTCTGGCCCGGCATGAAGATCGGCCAGCTCTGCATCTTCCGCCTGTCCAGCGCGGCGGAGTTCCCGTACGGCTCGAACGAGGCCGGTTCGCGCTACCAGGGCCAGCGAGGGCCGACCCCGAGCCGCGCCTACAAGAACTTCCACCGCGTCGACACCTGGCGCTAAGAAGCGACCGGAGTGTCCCAATCGATCCGGTGCCGCCACATGAAGGCGTTCGGATCCTCCTCTGGCAGGTTCTTGAACGCCCGCGTGAGGAAGAAGTCCCGGATCACCCGCCCGACGGGCCCGACCGCCTTGTCGTCACCGTTGCGCTTGCCGCGCTCGACGACGGCTTCGACGCGCTCGCGTCGCAGTCCTTCGTAGACGGCGAGCGCCTTCGGGATCGAGGGCACGTCGCGCAGGCAACGCGCCAGCGTGACGGCGTCCTCGATGGCCATCGCGGCGCCTTGCCCCGCCGCCGGTGAGGTCGCGTGGGCGGCGTCGCCGATGATGACCATCCGGTCCGTCCGCCAAACAGGCACGCTCGGGAAGTCGTACGTCGCCCACGGCCGGTAGATCTCCCGCGTCGCGCGCACGATCTCGACGGCCGGGGTGCGGTCCACCGCCAGTCGCCGGATCAGGTCCTCTCGCCAGGTGGGCGGCACGGCGAGGTCGGCCGGAGACGGCTCACGCTTCCGGGGCACGTTCGCGAACCACCAGACGGCGCCGTCCGGATGGACGATGTGGGCGAAGAACAGCCGCTTGCCGAACGTCATGTGCATGACGCCGGGTTCGTCGTCCAGCCGCAGGCCCTCGGCCACCCCACCGGTGTTCAGCAGCGGCACGTAGCGCGGTGACGGCGCCCGCGGGTCGATGATCGTCCGTACCCGCGAGCGGAGCCCGTCCGCGCCGATCAGCAGGTCGCCTTCGGCCGACGAGCCGTCCTCGAAGGTCGCGAGAACGCCTGAGGGGGTCTCGCGCGCTTCAGCCAAACGCTTGCCGTAGCGGATCTCGATGCCGCGTCCGACGGCTTCGTCGCGAAGCCCGATGTAGAGGTCTGAGCGCAGCACGGTCTGGCTCACGGTGCCGTCTTCGAGCGGTTCGCCGAGCGCGAGGTCGGCCAGTTCGCGGCCGTCACCCAGCCGCATCTTGATCCGCGGTGTGTCGAACCCCAGGCCCTTGATCAGGCTTTTCAGTCTCAGCGGGCCCAGCGCGTCGAGACCGTTCACCGCAAGGGTCAGGAACGCGCCGACCCCTTCGGCGGCCCGGTCGTACGCCTCGTGGATCACCGGCTCGTGACCCGTCTCGTGCAGTGCGATCGCCGTGATCGTGCCCGCGATACCCCCGCCGGCGACCAGTACCTTCGCCATGTCGTTCACCCCACCGAATATCTTAGAAACTAATTCGTTCTGTCGAACTAAAGACTCCGCTAGGCTGGTCGACGTGTCAAGCGAACGGGCGGAATTGATCGAACGGGTCCTCGGTGGAGCGCGAGCGTTGTCGACGGAGACGGTCATGTTCCACACCGCGATCGCCGAGCAGCGCGGTCTTTCGGCCGTCGAAAGCAAGGTGACCGACTACCTCGCCCGCTTCGGGCCGCAGACGCCGAAGGCGCTTTCGCAGCTCTCGGGGCTCGCGCCGGCCTCGATCACCGCGCTCATCGACAGGCTCGAGAGCAAGCGGGTCGTCGTGCGAAAACCGCATCCCGAGGACCGCCGAAAGGTCCTCATCGAGATCGACGGCGCGATGATGGCCTCGGCCGCGCCGCTGTGGGACCACCTGGTGAAGTCGGTCCGCGAGGTTTGCGAGAACTACACGGACGATGAGCTGGAGACCGTGATCAGGTTCCTCGCCGACGCGACGGCGATCACGCACGACTCCACAGGTCGCCTCAGCCGCTGACCGGTATTACTACTTTCGGGGGTATTGCCGTAACCGGTTCGTGATAAATTTCGGCCCCGTGTCCCCCAATAGAACACGAAGCCGGTTACTGCTGGTCACGCTCAGTGTGCTGCTGGGCGGGGTGATCGCCAGCGCGAGCTACCTGATGGTGACCGATCGGTTCCAGGGCACCGCGCTGAGCAACCTCTCGTTGAGCGTGCCCGACACCAAGGGCAGGCCCGGCGACGCGCTCGCCAAACCACCCGCCTACTTCGGCCAGACGTCCGCTCCGGCCCCTGACGGCCCCGCGTCCGGCTCGCCCGCGCCGACGTCGTCTTCCGCGGCCCCCACGTCTTCCTCCGCCCCGCCGAGTTCGTCCTCCGCCGCGGCCGAGCCGCCCGCCCAGTCCTCCGAGGCCCCCAAGCCCACTCCGAGCAAGGCGCCGGAACCGCCCCGTTCGCAGGACAGCTCGCTCGCCGGGCAGGTCATCGACCTGGTCAACGCCGAGCGCGCCGACGCGGGCTGCGCACCGGTGAGCAACGAGTCGCATCTCGCCGCCGCCGCGCAGGGCCACAGCGACGACATGTCGGCCCGCAACTACTTCTCGCACACGACACCGGAAGGCGTCACGTTCGACCAGCGCATCCGCGCCGCCGGGTACGACAAGCCCGGCGCCGAGAACATCGCCAAGGGCCAGTCGAACGCCGCCAAGGTGATGGACGCCTGGATGAACTCCGCGGGCCACCGCGCGAACATCCTCAACTGCAAGCTGAAGAAGATCGGTGTCGGCGTCAACACCAAGGGCATGTACTGGACGCAGAACTTCGGCTACTGACCCTTGTCCCAGTCGCCGTAGCGGGCGAGCACGGCGGCGCGCAGTTCGGCGTCCGTGCGCGGGACGGGTTCGATGAACACCTCGGTGACGTCGCCGAAGGCCCGCGTGAGTTCGGCCGCCATCCGGACACAGGCGCGTTCGACCTCCGCGGCGCCGAGCGCGTCGTCGAAGTCGACGCGGGCGCAGACGAGCACCTGATCGGTGCCCATCAGCATGGTCTGCAGGTCGACGACGGTCTCGATCTCGGGTGCGCCCATCAGGTGATCCCGCACCCCGCGTACCAGCCTGGGATCGGCCTGCCTGCCGATCAGCAGGCCGCGGTTGGTGCGGCCGAGCAGGTAGGCGACCAGCGCGAGCAGGACACCGATCGCGATCGAAGCCGCGCCGTCCCAGATATGCGAGCCGGTGAGCTGGTGCAGCCCGATACCGGCGAACGCGAGCAGCAGGCCGATCAACGCGGCCGAGTCCTCGAACAGCACGGTCTTCGGCGCCGGGTCGTCGATCATCCGCAGATAGACCGAGACCTTCTGGCCCGACTCTGCGGCGTCGCGCCGCACCTGCCGCACGGCCTGGAACCACGAGACGGATTCGAGCGCGAACGCGATCGCGAGGACGACGTAGCCGACGATCGGATCGGTCTGCTCGGTCTCTTCACCGAAGACGGTCGAGAAGCCTTCGTAGAGCGCGAACATCGCGCCCGACGCGAAGATCGACACCGCCGCGAGCAGCGACCAGAAGTATCGTTCCTTGCCGTAGCCGAACGGGTGGACGCGGTCGGCGGGACGGTCCGACCGTTTCAGTGCGGTCAGCAGGAGGACTTCGGTGATCGTGTCGGCCACCGAGTGCGCGGCCTCCGACAGCATCGCGCCGGATCCGGTGATGATCCCGGCGATCAGTTTCAGCACGGCGATGGCGAGGTTGACCCCGCCCGCCAGCACGACGGTCAGAGTGCTTTCGTCACCGGATTCTTCACTCACCTCGCGTAGCGTAGTGCGAGTGGGGTGATCTCACAGGCGACGCAAACCCTGCAGGACGCGTTCCATCAAGGCGAGTGCCGGATGACCGTCGAATTCAGCCTGCGTTTCATGAACGGTGACCAAACCGAGTTCGGCCATATCACCCAAAAGGACCTTTGCAACGCCGAGCGGAACGCTTAGTGACGCGGCTACTTCGGCGACGGAAGTGGGACGCCGGCAGAGCGATCTCACGGAATGGAATTCGACGCTGAACCCCGGCGCGTTCCACGGCGCGTCGTTCCGTACGGAAATCATCGCTTCGATCGCGAAGTTTCGTTTGGACTGCGTGCGTCCGCCCGTGCGGACGTACGGGCGGACGCGTGTGCGACGGCGTTCCTGCCGCGGCGGCCGCCGGGCGGCCGGGATGCTGGGGATGGTCGCTTCCTGCGCCATCCTGGCGAATGCCGCGGACGACGGGACACGGGCGGGCGGGCGAACGGTCGGCGATCCCGGCGTCGCGAGCCGGTGTTCCTTGGCCGAGCGGAGTTCGTGCCGGTTGCCCATCGATTCCTCGCCCCTTTTTTCGGATCCGCTGCAGCTTATCGCCACGGTGTACCGCCGAACGGGTAACGGACCGAATGGTCCGGACGCCATAAAAACAAGAGGGGACATTCTCTCGCATTATGTGCGAGAGAATGTCCCCTCCGGTTGTGACGTTCTACTTGTCTTCCTCCGGAAGCGGAGTTCCGGTGGCCGTTTCGTCGGTGGGCACGTCGGCCTTTCCGTCGAGTTCGGCGTCCGAGACGGCGTCCAAAGAGGGCGCTCCCGCCGGGACGAGCTGCGGCTCCGGCTTCCGCTTGACGGCGGTCAGCAGCAGCTGGGCGACGTCGACGACCTCGACCTTCTCGCTCGCCTGCCCGTCGCTCTGTCGCGCCGTGACACCGTCGGTGAGCATCACTCGGCAGAACGGGCAGCCGGTCGCGATCTTCGACGGGGCGGTGCCGAGCGCTTCGTCGACGCGCTCGACGTTGATCCGCTTGCCGATCTTCTCTTCCATCCACATCCGCGCGCCACCGGCGCCACAGCACATCGAGCGGTCGCCGTGCCGCGGCATTTCGCGCAGCTGCGCGCCCGAAGCGCCGACGAGCTCACGCGGAGCGTCGTAGACCTTGTTGTGGCGGCCCAGGTAGCACGGGTCGTGGTAGGTGACGTCCTCGGCGACCGGGGCCACCGGGGTCAGGTGCTTCTCCCGCACCAGGCGGTTGAGCAGCTGCGTGTGGTGCACGACGTCGAACTGGCCGCCCAGCTCCGGGTACTCGTTCGCGAGGGTGTTGAAGCAGTGGGCACAGGTGACGACCACCTTGCGCGCCTTGCGTTCGCGGCCCTCGAACACCGAGTTCAGGATCTCGACGTTCTGCTGCGCCAGCATCTGGAACAGGAACTCGTTGCCCGCGCGGCGGGCCGGGTCACCGGTGCAGGACTCCTCCGAGCCGAGCACCGTGTACTTGACGCCGGCGATGTGCAGCAGCTCCGCGACGGCGCGCGTGGTCTTCTTCGCGCGGTCCTCGAACGCGCCGGCGCAGCCGACCCAGAAGAGGTACTCGGTGTCGCCGAGGTCGCCGTCGAACACCGGCACCTCGAAGTCCAGGTCCTCGGTCCAGGCGAGCCGGTCCTTGGCGTTCTGGCCCCACGGGTTGCCCTTGTTCTCCAGGTTCTTGAACATCCCGTTGAGCTCGCTGGGGAACGCGGATTCGATCATCACCTGGTAGCGGCGCATGTCGACGATGTGGTCGACGTGCTCGATGTCCACCGGGCACTGCTCGACGCAAGCGCCGCAGGAAGTGCAGGACCACAGCACCTCGGGGTCGATCACACCGCCGTCGTCACCGATGAGGGCCTTCTGGGACTCCGCGATCGCGAGGACGTCGATGCCCGCGTACATGTTGTCGCCGGACAGGCCGACCTCGTCGCCCGCCATGTCGCGCTTCCCGCCCGCGAGCAGGTACGGCGCCTTCGCGTAGGCGTGGTCGCGAAGTTGCGTGATGAGCAGCTTCGGCGAAAGCGGCTTGCCGGTGTTCCACGCGGGGCACTGCGACTGGCAGCGGCCGCATTCGGTGCAGGTGGAGAAGTCCAGCCAGCCCTTCCAGCTGAAGTCCTCGATCTTGCCGACGCCGAAGGTGTCCTCGTCCGGGTCCGCCTCTTCGAGGTCGAGCACCTTGCCGTTGCTCATCATCGGCTTGAGCGCGCCCAGCGCGACACCGCCGTCGGCCTCGCGCTTGAAGTAGATGTTGAAGAAGGCGCTGAACCGGTGCCAGGCGACGCCCATCGTCATCGTGCGCGCGACGACGATCAGCCAGATGGTGGCGCTCATCAGCTTGACGAACGCGAACACCGTGACGAGGTTCAGGCTCGACGGCAGCAGCAGGCCGACCGGATGTGAGACGAACGAGGCCCAGATCGGGATCTCGTGGACGCCCAGCGCGGACTTCGCGGCGCGGACGCCGAGGATGCCGATGCCCTCGATGAGCACGACGGCCTCGACGAAGTACGCCCATTTGAAGTTCGAGCCCTGGAAGCGGGACTGCCGGTCCGCCCGGCGCGGGTGGTTCTTCTGGCGGATCCCGATCAGCACCAGGATGCCGACGATCGTGCCGATCCCGAGCAGTTCCATGAGCAGGTGGAACAGCGACCAGTCGTCGAGGATGGGCCAGCCCCAGGTCGGGACGAAGACCTCGCCGTACGCTTCGAACACCGTGAGGGATCCGAGCAGGAAGCCCCACATGACCAGCCAGTGCGCCGGGCCGACGCTCTTGACCTTGTTCATCCGGGTATGCGCGGCGAATTCCTTGATCAGGGTCTTCATGCGCGGGATGAACGGGCCGTTGCGGGTCGCGTCCGGCTGACCGAGGCGGATCACCCGCACGAAGCGGGCGATGGTCGCGAAGAACATTCCCCAGGCGACGACGCCGAGCAGGACCGCGATCCCGCCGAGCGTCAGCTGTACAGCGCCCATCGTCGGGTGCCTTTCGTCCGAATGAAGCGTGTGGTGGTTCGGGCAGACTAATGCTTCTTACTGATGGGTAACCCACTGACCGCGCCCAAGTCCCACCGATGTGGTGTACGCCTCTCTTGGTTTTAAGACGATCGTCCAGGTAGTTTTTGTGACATGGGTGCGTACCTTCTCCTCGCTTTGGCCATCGCCGCGGAGGTATCCGCGACGGTCTCGTTGAAACTTTCCGAGGGTTTCAGCAAGGTGGGTCCGTCGATCGTCGTGGTCGTCGGATACGCCGTCGCGTTCGTCGCGCTCGCGTACGTGCTGAAGGCGGGCGTGCCGGTGAGCATCGCCTACGCGATCTGGGCCGCGGCCGGGGTCGCGCTGGTGGCGGCCGTCGGCATCGTGTTCTTCAAGGAGCCGGTCAACCTGTCCGTGATCGCCGGGCTGGTACTGGTGATCGGCGGTGTCGTGTTGATCGAGGCAGGGGGCGCGCACTAAGTGAAGATCCAGGTCGACGGCCGGAAGGCCAGGGGCGAGAAGCGGCGCGAGGAGATCATCGCGGCCGCGCTGCGGGTGATCGAACGCGACGGCGTCGCCGGCGTCACCCACCGGACGGTCGCCGCGGAGGCGGGCGTGCCGACGGCTTCGACCACCTATCACTTCTCGAGTCTCGACGACCTGCTGATCGCCACCCTCATCTCGTGCGCGAGGGATATGGCGACCGAGGTCTACTGGATGATCGACCGCGCCCGCTCACGGGGCAGCCGCGGCGCCGAGGAGGTCGCCGGCCTGCTCGCGGAGGCGCTGGGCCCGCGCCGCGGGCGGACGATGGCGGAGTACGAGCTGTACCTGCTCGCCGCGCGCAAACCCGAGCTGCGGCCCGCCGCCCGGCGCTGGCTGGACGTGCTCACCTCGATGGTCCGGCACGACGACGAGGTCGCGTTCCGGGTGTTCCTCGCCGGGATCGACGGGCTGCTGATCCAGGGCCTCATCGACGACGAACCGCCGTCCGCGGAGGAGCTGCGGCCGGTGGTGGATTACCTGCTGAAACCTCGTTGACCTGCTGGGTAGCGTTCGGATCATGAGGACTGTCGGCGCATACGAACTGGACGACGACCCGGCTCGGGTGGACCTCGACGTGGTGTGGAAGTGCCTGTCCACCGAGGTCTACTGGGGGAAGTGGCGAGACCGCGAGCAGGTCGAAAAGGTCTTCCGGAACGCGTGGCGGGTCGTCGGCGCGTACGAGACTTCGAGCGGACGGCTGGTCGGGTTCGCGCGGGCGTTCTCGGACACCGTCGGGAGCGCGTACCTCGCGGACGTCTTCGTCGTCGACGAGGCGCGCGGCGCGGGGCTCGGCAAGGAACTGGTCCGGGAGATGATCGACAACGGGCCGGGGGCGGAGTTCCGGTGGATGCTGCACACCGCCGACGCGCACGGGCTGTACCGGCGGTTCGGCTTCGGTGACCCGCCCGAGGGGCAGTACATGGAGCGGAGCCGGGCGAACGGGCAGGTCTAGCGCGGGCTGAAAGCGTCCTTCACCGCATGTCGCGCGGTGAAGGACGCTTTCAGCCCGTCTCATGCGGGGAAAGCGTCCTTCAGCCCTTGTTCTCGTGCAGGGCCGTGAGCGACGCCCGGGCGATGGCGTGGCTGAAGAGGTTGAAGCCAAGGAAAGCAGGCGTAGCGTCTTCGCCGACTTCCAGCTTTTCGACGTCAACGGCGTGCACCGTGAAGATGTACCGGTGCGGCCCGTGTCCGGGCGGCGGTGCGGCGCCGAGGAACCGCTTCACGCCGCCGTCCCCCTTCAGGGTTACAGCGCCCTCCGGCAGGCCGGTGCCCGCTTCGTCGCCCGCGTTCGCGGCGAGCGCCGTCACCGACGCGGGGATGTTGAAGACCGCCCAGTGCCAGAACCCGCTCGCCGTCGGGGCGTCCGGGTCGAAGCAGGTCACGGCGAAGCTCTTGGTCCCCTCGGGGAACCCCTCCCACGACAGTTGCGGGGAACGGTCCTCGCCGCCCGCGCCGAAGATCCCGGAAAGCTGGGGCGTCGGCAGGAAGCCGCCTTCCTCGATGTCGGTGCTGCTCAAGGTGAAGGCAGGCAGATCGGGCAGGAAGTCGTACGGATCGGGTGCCTGCGGCATGCGTCCTCCTGATCGTCGAACAGATGACGGAGCCAGGCTAGGCGCTGTCCGGTGAGTCTGTTCGATGGGCTTCGTGATGAAGGTGGTTGCTGGCGGTGCGGGCGGATCGGCCTCGTACCGGGTCGTACTCGGCCGCGTCCGCCCGGTGCCGTGAGGGGCCGCCTGGGCGCGAAGACCGCGAACAAGACTTGCCGGACAGTGCCTAGGACCCCGAGGACCCCGGTGCGGGATCAGGGACGAATCCGGGGGTTACCCCTATGTCCAACCCGCCGCGCTGCCCTTAGCGTCGAGCTACACGAAAACTGCTCTGGAGGGACTCAACACCATGGCGCGCCCACTCCTCGCGATCGGAGGCATCGCCTTGATCGGCGTCGGTGTCCTCACCGGCCTCGGCTGGTGGTGGCCGTCCGACGCGGAGGCCACCTCGGAGGTCACCCAGCCGATCCGCAGCGTGCGGATCGACAACGACGAGGGCCGGGTCAAGATCCGCGCCGGCGAGGGGCCGGTCCGGATCCACCAGGAGTTCCAGTACCGCGGGAACAAACCGGGCGAAGCGTTCCGCGTGGAAGGCGACACCCTGGTCCTCGCCGATTGCGGCACCAGCTGCGAGGTCCGCTACGACGTGGTGGTCCCGGCGGGGGTCCCCGTCTCGGGCAAGCTCGACTCGGGGGCGATCGACATCGCCGGGATGTCCACTGTGGACATCATGGTCGATTCCGGCGCCGTGTCCGTCACCGACGTGCCGGGCACCGTGAAGGTGCGGTCCGAAGCGGGCCGCGTCGAACTGGCGAACATCGGGCAGGCGGTCACCGTGCACGCGGCGTCCGGTGCCATCAAGGGGGAACGGCTCGCCGGCAACGTCGAGGCCCGCACCGACAGCGGCCGCATCGAACTCCAGTTGGTCAAGGGCGCCGACGTCACCGCGCAGACCGACAGCGGTTCGGTCGAGGTCACCGTCCCGGCGGGCGACTACAACGTCACCGGCGACACCGGCAGCGGTCACCGCGACATCGGCGTGAACCAGTCCGGTTCGGCGCAGCACAAGCTCGATCTCAACACCGACAGCGGAAGCGTCAAGGTCAAAGCGGCCTGACGAACTTTATCGGGGGAACAACTTTCTCATGGGGAACAAGGAGAAGCGCGTCCTCGGCGCGCTCGCTTTCGGCGCGCTGACCGCGTTCGGAATCGTCGGCTGCACGGGCGAAAGCCACGAGAAGCTGAGTGACGGCGCGCCCGTCACCGAGCAGGTCACCTCGATCCGGGTGGACGTCCCGGTCGGCGCGGTCACGCTGCGGGTCGAGGACGGCGCGCCGGTCTCGCTGCGCCGCGAAGTGACGTACACCGGCAAGAATCCCGGCAAGACCTACAGCGTCGAGAACGGCACGCTGGTCCTCGGCGGCTGTCAGCAGTGCGGCGTGGACTACGACGTCGTGGTGCCGCGCGAGCTGGCGATCTCCGGGACCATCGGCACCGGCAAGATCACGCTCGCCCGCGCGGCTTCGGTCGACCTGAAGGGTGACGTCGGCGATCTCAAGGTGCTCAGCACGTCCGGACCCGTCAACCTGCGCACCGGCACCGGTGACATCGAGGTCGGGCTCGCGAAGCCCGGCGCGGTCACCGCGAACGCGGAGGTCGGCAAGGTCGTCGTGTCCGTCCCCGACGGCGCGTACCAGGTGCGTGCCAAAACGGAGACGGGCAAGGTCGAGACCGGCGGCGTGCGGCAGGACCAGGCTTCGGCGAACGTCCTGGATCTCCAGTCCGGCACCGGCTCCATCACGGTGAAGCCCGTATGAAGACGCTCGCCGCGATCACCGCGCTGACCCTGCTGCCGCTTTCCGCGCTGCCCGCGTCCGCCGCGTCCGGGATCGACTGGAAGCCGTGCGCGACGGAGTACGCGCCGACGCTGGAATGTGCGAGCCTGCCGGTGAGCGACGGCTTTTCGATCGCGCTGGCGAAACTGCCCGCGACCGATCCCGCGCGCCGTGTCGGTTCGCTGCTGACCAATCCTGGCGGGCCGGGCGGTTCCGGCGTCACCGTGCTCAAGTACGGCGGCCGCGGTTTCGCGCTGGACCAGCCGGAAATGGCCGAAGTGCGGCAGCGCTTCGACGTCATCGGGTTCGACCCGCGCGGCGTCGGCGACAGCGGGCCCGCAATCACCTGCGGGCCGGATCTGCACGATCCGGCGATCAGCCGATTCCCGCGGAGCCGCGCGGACTACGACAAGCTCCTCGCGCACAACCGCGCTTCCGGCGGCGAATGTCTGAAGAGGACCGGTCCCGGATTGTCCTCTGTGGACACTTGGCGCGCCGCGGACGACGTCGAAGCGATCCGCGTCGCCCTCGGTGAGCCGAAGGTGAACTGGCTCGGTGTCTCCTACGGTTCCGAGCTCGGTGCCGTGTACGCGGAGAAGTACCCGAAGCGCGTCCGGACGATGGTGCTCGACGGCGCTGTCGACCACTCGCGGCCTACCAGGCAGGCGGTCCTCGAAGAGGCCGTCGCGACCGAAAGCGCGCTCAAGGACTTCGCACGGTGGTGCTCGACGTCGGCCGACTGCGCGTTTCGCGGTAAGGACGTCCTCGCCGCTTACGACGCGCTGATGCGGACGCCCGGCGGCGTGCCGTCGAAGCAGCTCGGGCGGAACGCGACCGCCGAGGAGATGGCGGCCGGCGTCTACGGCAGCCTCATCCTCCCCGCCTTCTGGCCGGACCTCGCGAAGGCGATCGAGGCCGCGACGGCGGGCAACGCGGACGGACTGCTTCCGTACTCCCAGCTCGACCCGTCCTACGGCGCGTATCGCGCGATCGGCTGTCACGACTTCGGCTCGCCGTTCACCTCCTACGCCGACATGCGGGCGATGCAGGGTCTGGTGAAGACCCTTTCTCCGCACGGCTGGCGGTACTCGGAGTTCTGGGACATGGCGAGCGGGTGCGCGGGCTGGCCGGTGCCGTCGGCGTACCTCCCACGCCCGCAGAAGGTCCAGGGCGCGGCGCCGATCCTCGTGGTCGGCGGCGAACACGATCCGGCGACGCCGCTCGTTTGGGCGAAGGGGCTCGCGAGGAACATCGAGAACTCGACGTTGCTGGTCGACGCCGGGTACGGGCACACGGGGCTGCTGAACTCCGCCTGCGTGCGCACCGAAGAGGTGAAATACCTGGTGAGCGGTGTCACACCCGCTCCGGGCACGGTCTGCCGGTAGTCCGGGAACAAGACGATCGTGCCGCTCGTTGAGCCGGATGCAAGGTTGAGTGAGGGTGACTCAAGTCCGGCTTGACGGAAGCCCCACCATCCCGATACAACTTGCGTTGAGCCCACTCAAGGTGGGCCGATACGTGCAGGTCACGAACTAGCAGGAGGATCACACCATGGCGCGAGCGGTCGGCATCGACCTCGGCACGACCAACTCGGTCGTCGCTGTCCTTGAGGGCGGCGAGCCGACGGTCATCGCCAACTCGGAAGGTTCCCGCACCACCCCGTCCATCGTCGCCTTCGCCAAGAACGGCGAAGTGCTGACCGGCCAGCCGGCGAAGAACCAGGCCGTGACGAACGTCGACCGGACCATCCGGTCGGTCAAGCGGCACATCGGTACCGACTGGAAGACCGAGATCGACGGCAAGGCCTACACCTCGCAGGAGATCAGCGCCCGCGTGCTGATGAAGCTCAAGCGCGACGCCGAGGCGTACCTGGGCGAGACCATCACCGACGCGGTCATCACCGTCCCCGCCTACTTCGAGGACGCGCAGCGGCAGGCCACCAAGGAGGCCGGGCAGATCGCCGGCCTGAACGTGCTCCGCATCGTCAACGAGCCCACCGCGGCGGCGCTGGCGTACGGCCTCGACAAGGGCGAGAAGGAACAGACCATCCTGGTCTTCGACCTCGGTGGCGGTACGTTCGACGTCTCGCTGCTGGAGATCGGCGAGGGTGTCGTCGAGGTCCGCGCGACCTCCGGTGACAACCACCTCGGCGGTGACGACTGGGACGAGCGCATCGTCACCTGGCTGGTCGACAAGTTCAAGTCGTCCAACGGCATCGACCTCACCAAGGACAAGATGGCGCTCCAGCGCATCCGTGAGGCCGCCGAGAAGGCGAAGATCGAGCTGTCCAGCTCGAACTCGGCCAGCATCAACCTGCCGTACATCACGGTGGACGCGGACAAGAACCCGCTGTTCCTCGACGAGCAGCTCTCCCGCGCCGAGTTCCAGAAGATCACCTCGGACCTGCTCGAGCGCACCCGCAAGCCGTTCAACAACGTCATCCGTGACGCGGGTGTCGCGGTCGGCGACATCGACCACGTGGTGCTCGTGGGTGGTTCCACCCGCATGCCCGCCGTGTCCGAGCTGGTCAAGGAGCTGACCGGCGGCCGCGAGCCGAACAAGGGCGTGAACCCGGACGAGGTCGTCGCCGTCGGCGCGGCGCTGCAGGCCGGTGTGCTCAAGGGTGAGGTCAAGGACGTCCTCCTGCTCGACGTGACCCCGCTTTCGCTGGGTATCGAGACCAAGGGCGGCGTGTTCACCAAGCTCATCGAGCGCAACACCACGATCCCGACCAAGCGTTCGGAGATCTTCTCCACCGCGGACGACAACCAGCCCTCGGTGCAGATCCAGGTGTTCCAGGGTGAGCGCGAGATCGCGGCGCACAACAAGAAGCTCGGCATGTTCGAGCTGACCGGTCTCCCGCCCGCCCCGCGTGGCGTGCCGCAGATCGAGGTCACCTTCGACATCGACGCCAACGGCATCGTGCACGTCCTCGCGAAGGACCTCGGCACGAACAAGGAGCAGTCGATGACGATCACCGGTGGCTCCGCGCTGCCGAAGGATGACATCGAGCGCATGGTCAAGGACGCCGAGGCCCACGCCGAGGAGGACAAGCAGCGCCGCGAGGAGGCGGAGACCCGCAACCAGGCGGAGACGCTGGTCTACCAGACCGAGAAGTTCGTCAAGGACAACGAGGACAAGCTGCCCGACGAGCTCAAGGGCAAGGTCAAGACCGCGATCGACGAGGCCAACGAGGCGCTCAAGGGCACCGACTCGGCGAAGATCCGCGAGTCCATCGAGAAGCTGAACACCGCTTCGCAGGAGCTGGGCACCGCGCTCTACGCGAACGCCACCCCTGGCGCCGAAGGTGCCGCCGGTGAGGGCGCCGCCGGTGCGGCCGGCGCGGGTGCCGGTTCGCAGGCCAAGGCGGACGACGTCGTCGACGCCGAGATCGTCGAAGAGGACGAGAAGGACAAGAAGTGACCGGACGCTACGACGAAACCGAGGGCCGGGGCCCGGACGAACCGGTGGTCGTGCGGGACCGTAGGCGGATCGACCCGCTGACCGGTGAGGTCCGATCGGCCGCCCCGGCGACCGAGCCCAAGGACGGCCCGAAGCACGCCGCTCCGGCCGAGGACACCGTGGCCCCGGCGGAGTCCGCCGCGCAGACCGAGCCGGAGCCCGCGGCCCACGCGGGCCCCGGCCTCGGGGAGTCCATTGTGGACGACTCGGTGTCGGTGGCCACCGGACTGGAGAAGGAGCTGGCGGAACGCACCGCCGACCTCCAGCGGCTCCAGGCCGAGTACGCCAACTACCGCAAGCGCGTGGATCGCGACCGCGAGCAGGTCGTCGTCGGCGCGAAGGCGTCGGTCGTCAACGACCTGCTCCCGCTGCTCGACGACCTCGAGCGCGCGGAGCAGCACGGCGATCTGACCGGTGCCTTCAAGGCGGTCGGCGAGAAGCTGGTCGGGAGCCTGCAGCGGTCGGGCCTCGAGTCGTTCGGCGCCGAGGGCGAGCCCTTCGACCCGAGCGTCCACGAGGCCGTGCAGCACAGCACGTCGCCGGACGTCAGCGAGCCGACGGTCACCATGGTCATGCGCCGTGGTTACCGCTTCGGCGAGCGCGTGCTGCGCCCGGCGATGGTCGGCGTCACCGACCACGAGCCCGGCGCCGCTCCGGCGGCGCAGGACGCGCCGGTGGACCCGCCCGTGGGTGGCGAACTGCCGCTCAAGGGCGAACTTTTCGATGAGAACGACCGCTGATCGGCGATACGGCGTGAAAGGAGGAGACGTTCGGTGAGTGCACGGGAATGGATCGGTAAGGACTTCTACCGTGAGCTGGGCGTCTCCTCCGACGCCACCGCGGACGAGATCAAGAAGGCCTATCGCAAGCTGGCCAAGGAGAACCACCCCGACGCCAACGCGGGCAACGCGGAGGCCGAGAAGAAGTTCAAGGCGGTCTCCGAGGCGTACGGCGTTCTTTCCGACACGTCCAAGCGCAAGGAGTACGACGAGGCTCGCCGCCTCTTCGGCTCCGGCGGTCCCGGCGGCTTCGGCTTCCCGGGGGCCGGCGGTGGCGGCGGCGGTTTCGACGTCGGCGACATCTTCGGCCAGGCGGGTCAGCAGCAGGGCGGTTTCGGCGGCCTCGGCGACATCCTCGGCGGTCTCTTCGGCCGCCGCGGCGGCGCGGCCGGTGCCACGGCGAACCGGCCGCAGCGCGGCTCGGACGTGGAGACCGACGTCCGGATCGACTTCGCCGAGGCGGTCAAGGGCGCGACCCTGCCGCTGCGGCTGTCGAGCCCGGCGACCTGTTCCACCTGCGGCGGCAACGGCGCGAAACCGGGGACCTCCCCGCGGACGTGTGCGACCTGCCAGGGCAGCGGGCTGGTCAGCCGGAGCCAGGGCGCGTTCGCGTTCTCGGAGCCGTGCCGTGACTGCCGCGGCCGCGGCACGATCATCGACGACCCCTGCCCGGAATGCGCCGGCGAGGGCATCAGTACCCGCACCCGCACGCTGACCGTGCGGATCCCGCCGGGCGTCGCCGACGACCAGCGGATCCGGCTGGCGGGCCAGGGCGAACCGGGCCGTGGCGGCGCGCAGCCGGGCGACCTGTACGTCCGCGTGCACGTCGCTCCGCACGCCGTGTTCGGGCGCAAGGACCTCGACCTGACGATCACCGTGCCGGTGTCCTTCACGGAACTGGCCCTCGGCGGCACGATCACCGTGCCGACGCTCGAGGGCAAGGTCTCGCTGAAGGTGCCGCAAGGCACGGCGAGCGGTCGCGTCCTTCGGGTGCGCGGCAAGGGAATCGCGAAACGCGACGGCTCGCAGGGCGATCTGCTGGTCACCCTGCAGGCGGCCATCCCGGCCAAACTGGACGACAAGGCCCGTGAAGCGCTGGAGGCCTACGCGGAGGCCATGGCCGATCACGATCCGCGACCGGAGATCACCGAACTTCTCGAAGGCAGGTGAGCACGATGTTCGGCGGGCTGCCGCACGGTGCGGACGAGGACACCCCGGTGTTCGTCATTTCGGTGGCGGCGCAGCTTTCCGGCCTGCACGCGCAGACCCTGCGGTCCTACGACCGCCAGGGTCTCGTGTCGCCGGGCCGGACGTCCGGCGGTGGACGGCGTTACTCGATGCGGGACATCGCGTTGCTGCGCGAAGTGCAGCGACTGTCCCAAGAGGACGGTGTCAACCTCGCGGGCATCAAGCGGATCATCGAGCTGGAGAACCAGGTCGACGCGCTCCGCGCGCGGATCGCCGAACTGACCGAAGAGCTCACCGCGGCGTACGTCGCCGCCGAACAGACGGCCGCGGCCGTGCACGCCTCCTACCGCAAGGATCTCGTCCCGCTGCGGCAGCAGACGGCGCTCGTGGTCTGGAAGCCCAAAAAACGCACGTAGTCTCGCGTGCTCGAACACGTCATTCACGTGCTTGAGCACGGAACTCGCGTGATTGAGGCCGTAACTCACGAGTTACGGCCTCAATCACGCTTGTGACGCCTTCAAACACGCGAGTTACGGCTTCGAGCACACGCATTCAGCGGACTGAATGCGTTATTGGCCGGGCACCAGGGTCCGGATCTGCTGGACCTCGCCGGTGCGCGAGTCCATGATCCGCTGGGCCAGCGCCTTCGCCTCCGGGTTCTTGCCGTCCTTCAGCTCGGTCCTCGCCAGCGCGACCCCGTTGTGCTGGTGCGCGACGAAGATGTCGGCGAAGTCGAGGCTGAACTCCGCACCATCCTTTTTGGACAGTGCTTCGAGCAGTCCCTTGTCGGTCAGCCCGTCGCCACCGTGATGGTGGTGCGCGTGCGGATCCGCCGAGCCCGTCTCGGGTTTGCCCCAGGACCTCAGCCAGTTCCGCATGTCGGAGGTCTCGGTCTGCTGCGTCGCCTCGATGGCGGCCGCGAGATTCGTCAGCTCCTGCTTCTGCCCCTGCTTGGCCTTCACCAGTTTGACGATCTCCACGCCCTGGTCGTTGTGGGCGATCATCATCTGCAGGAACATCACGTCGGCGTCGTTGTACACCGCGGACGCGCCCGCCGACTGGGGAACCGGGGAGATCGGGGCGCCGGCGTTCGGGGGTGAGCCGTCGCCGGACCCGCAGCCCGCGAGGGCCACGAGACCGGCGACGAGAACGAGGGCCAGCTTCACTGGCGCGTCCACAGGGCGGGGGTGTTCGGCGGTTCCCAGCCTTGGATCGCCGTATGCGCCATCTGGCACCGGTACGTGACGCCGCCGTAGGTCACCGTGTTGCCGACCGAGTAGGACGTCCCGGCCGCCCAGGTGCCGCCGGTGGGCGGGTTGGTGGTGCTGGTCGGCGGGTTCGACGTCGTGGGCGGGTTGCTCGTGGTCGGCGGGTTGCTGGTCGTGGGCGGGTTGCCGCCGCCGATCTGCAGGTCGATGCAGCTGTAGAACGCCATCGGCGTATCCGCGATGTTCCAGATGGCGAGCACCTTCTGACGGCCGCTGAAGCCGTTCAGGCTCACCGTGTGCGACGTCGGGTCCTTCGGCGCGGAGTTGTTCCCGCTGATGTCGGCGATCTTGGTGCCGCCGATGTAGTACTCGTAGTTCGTGGTCCGGTGGTAGGCGGTGAACTTCCAGTTGAAGGTCACGCTGTTGCCGACGGACGCTGCGGGCCACGGCTTCGATTCGTCGTTGAGCTCGGCGAAACCGGGAACGCCGCCGTTGCAGCTGCGGAGCCCCTTGGGGCCTTCGACACTCTGCGGTTCGTAGACGATGGCACCGCAGCCGGACACCTTGCCTTGGGCGCAGTTCGCCTGGCGGCTGGGCGGGGACAGCACGTAGCCATGGGCGCTGGCCACCTGCGGGACGGCGACGATGGCGATCGGGGCGAGGATCGCACCGGCGGCGGCTGCCACGAGCTTGCGTTTGACGGTCATGCCGGCTCCTGGGGATGGAACGACGGTGTTCCCGCGAGGGGGAGCAATGTGGTCTAGACCATAAATCCGCCGGTGATCCCGGTCAATGATTCACTGACCTACTGCTGCGTCGAGCCCAGGTGGAACAGCCGATCGGCCTAATACGAAGGACGCATCGGCTCAGTCCAGCGTGAACGGGTCGTACTTGATCCGCGCCAGGTCAGTGCCCGCCGCGAGCAGTTTCGCGATCGTCGCCCGGATCATCGACGGCGACCCGGCGACGTACACGTCGCGCTCCTTCCAGTCGCCGCGCTGGGTGACGGCCGTGGCCAGCGTGCCGCGGTCGCCGCCGGCGATGGTGCCTTCCTCGGTCACCGGGGTCACCGTCAGCCAAGGGCAGGTGACGGTCAGCCCGCGGAGCTCGTCGAGGGCGTAGAGGTCTTCGGGGCGGCGGCCGCCGAAGAACAGGTGCACCGGCGGGTTGTTCTTCCAGCGCGACAGGTCGTCGAGCAGGGCGAGGAGCGGCGCGACGCCGGTACCGCCACCGATCATCAGCAGCGGACGGCTTTCCGTGTGGTGCACCGAAAGCGCGCCGAGTGACGGGCCGAGCCGCCAGACGTCGCCGGGCCGCGTGTGGTGGACGATCGCGCGCGAGACCCAGCCGCCGCGCACGGCGTGCACGTGGAACTCCATCGTCCCGTCGTCGCGCGGCGCGGTGGCAGGCGAGAAGTACCGCCACATCCGCGGCCGCTGCGGGACTTCGACGCTGACGTAGCCGCCCGCCCGGTACGGGAGCGGCTGATCGGTGCGCACCTTGATCACGGCGACGTCGCGGGTGGCGAGCCGGTGTTCGACGACGGTCGCCTTCCACCACGCCGGCCCGATCTCCTTGCCCGCGGCCTCACGCATGTTCTTCGAAATGACGCCGTACGCGGTGACCCAGGCGTCTTCCAGTTCCGGTGTCCAGTCCTCCTTCAGGAACCTTTTCAACGCGGCGATCAGCGCGACGCCGACGGCGTCGTAATGGCGGCCGAGGACGTCGAACTTCCGATGGTCCCTGCCAAGCTGCCCGAGGAACGTGGCCAGTTCGTCGGGCCGGTCCACCATCTGGACGACGTAGACGAGCGCGCGCAGCAAACGATTTCGCTGCGTGGCCATGTTGATCGGGAACAACGCCCTGGCGTCCGGCGAAACGGAGAAGAGCACACCGTAGAAGTACTGTGACAGCTCTTCGGCCTTCGTTTCGACGGCGGCGAAACTCTTCCTGATGAGCTTGGCCATCTCGACGGTCTTGTCCGCCGACGGTGTTTCGATCAAGGGCGGAACGGGAACCGGTGAAGATCTCGACGGACTCGGTGGATGCTTGTACTTCACTGTTTCGGCAGTCATGGGTGAACGATTTTCTCCAGTTGGATCGGGCATATTCTCCAGACCCGATGTCATCGTGCTCGTGTTCCCCCCGAAGGTTCCCGACTGTATGCCCGAACGTCGTGAAAGGATCCATGAATGGTTGTTTCCCGCTCGAACGGAGCAAACGATATACGCGCCGTCAGCACCGTCTGGCACTAAGTAAAGGAAAGCGTGATCCGCCGATCGGGTGGGTTTTTCTCCGTGATTACCAGATCACGTAACGCGGCTGACCACCATTGTGGAATCGAATTGCTAGTCGATGGTGAAGGGGTCGTACGCGATCTGGTCCAGCGCGCTGCCCGCGACCAGCATCCGGGACACCGTCGCACGGATCATCGCGGGCGAACCGGCGACGAGGATCCGGTGGCCCGGCCAGGATCCTTGCTGTGTAACGGCTTCCGCGAGCGTGCCCTGCACGCAGCCGGGGGCCTCTTCACCGCGCTCGACCACCGGCGTCACGGTGAGCCACGGGTTCGTGGCCGCGAGGGCGCGCAACTCGTCGAGGTCGTAAAGGTCCTCACGCGACGGTCCGCCGTAGAACAGCTGGACCTTCGGGTTCTCGCCCCACTGCGCGAGGTCGTCCAGGATGGCGCGCAGCGGCGCGATACCGGTACCACCGGCGATCATCAGGACGCCGCGGCCGTCGCTCCGGTCGACGGACAGCCTGCCGAGCGGCGGTCCCAGCCGCCAGACGTCGCCGGGCTGCGTGTGGCTGACGATGGCGCGCGACACCCAGCCGCCGTCGACGGCGCGCACGTGGAACTCGATGCCGCCGTCCTCGCGCGGCGCGTTCGCCGGCGACAGGTAGCGCCAGAGTCGTGGCCGCTGCGGTACTTCGACGCTCATGTACTGACCGGGCTGGTACGGCACCGGGAATTCGGGCTGGACGCGGACCAGGGCGAGATCCCAGGTCAGCCGCCGGTGTTCGAGCACGGTGGCCGACCACGACGCCGGGTTGACGTCGGCCGCGGCCGCCTCCTGCATCGCGCGGGCGACGATGGTGAACGCCTCCGCCCAGGCCCGCTCAACCTCCGGTGTCCAGTCCGGGCCGAGGTGGTTCTTCAGCGAGGCGAGCAGCGCGGTGCCGACGGCCTCGTAATGCCGCGGGATGACGCCGAACTTGCGGTGGTCGCGGCCGAGCTGGGTCAGGAACGGCACGAGGTCGTCGGGCCGGTCGACCATCTGCACGATGTGGACCAGCGCGCGGACCAGCCTCCCGCGCTGGACCTCCATGTTGATCGGGAAGAAGTCACGGGTCGCCGGCGCGAGGGTGAACAGCATCCCGTAGAAGAACTGGGAGATCTCCGGGATGAAGGGTTCCGACTTCGCCCAGGTGTCCCGGATGAGCCGCACCATCGCGGTGACCGCGGGCGGGGCTTCGCGCGGCGCCGAGGACCGCGGGAGCGGGCTGACCGCGTCGGCCGTCACGGGCTGGGAGTCGCTGATCGGGTAGCGCATGCCGGAAGACGGTTCCCCAGGTTCACGAACGCGGGTCCACTGGAGAAGAATTCACGGATCATTCACCTCTCCGGTCAGTGGCTGTCGGGCCGGTCGGCTGGTTCCGGCTCGCTCGCGAGACTAGCTGCCGAGAGGCCTTTTGCCCGCATCGTTGCTCCGGACGGGTGTACTCGAAACCGGTCGGCAGTGGGGGATCTCACGAGGTAAATAGTTGTCTTACGCAAGTGTCGCCGAATAAAGTTGTACTGTACAAGTAGCCAGGAGGCACCGATGAGCTCCGCCGACGACGCCAGGGTCGAACTGATGCGTGAGTTGAAGGCCGCCTCCCAGTTGCAGCACGCCTGGATAATGCAGGCCTGGCAGGACGACCCCGGCCTGCACCCGGCGGCCGCGATGCTGCTGTCGGATCTGGCGAAGCACGGCGAGGCGCGCCCTTCGGAATTGGCCAAACGACGCTTTGTGGACCTTTCGGTCATAAGTCGTCAAATCTCCCAGCTGTCCGCGGCGGGCATGGTGGACCGTCGTCCAGCGCCCGAGGACGGCCGCGCGTCGATCATCAGCATCTCCGAGCGCGGGCGGGCGGAACTGGGCCGCAGGCGGGCCGGGTATCTGGAGTTCATGGAGCGCGCGCTCGGTGACTGGGACGACGAAAAGGTCCTCGAGCTGACCACGCGGCTCGCGGAGATGAACGCGGACGTCCGAGCGGCCCTTTCCGTCCGCGCGTGCGACGTTTGACGGCGGCCGTTCCTACCCGCCGGTCTTGACTGAACGGACCTTTCGTAGCGCCGTGACGCCGGTAGCGTCGTATCAGTGCGTAACCGGGTCGCATTGCTGGTCGCCTTGGGAATCGACAACTTCGGCTCGGGGCTTTTCCTCCCGCTCGGGCTGGTCTTCGTCATCCGTGTGGTGGGTTTGCCGCTCGCCCAGGCGGGGGGTGCGGTCACTCTCGGTGCGTTCGCCGGTCTGCTCGTCCCGGCGCTCGCCGGCCGCCTTGTCGACCTGATCGGCCCGCGGACGGTGATGATCTGCTCTCACGTTCTTCAGGCCGCCGGGGCGAGCGCTTTCCTGCTGGCCGACGGATTCGCCGGCGTCGTCTGCGCGTCCGTCATGCTCGCGGCCGGGCAGCAGCTGTTCTACAGCTCGCAGTTCTCGCTCATCGCCGACGTCGCGGGCGAAGGGCCCAAGGATCGGCCGTTCGCCGAAGCCGCGATGGTCCGCTCCGCGGGCTTCGGGCTGGGCGGGCTCGCGGCGGCGGGGCTGCTGGTGTGGATCGGCCGCGAAGGCCTGTACGTCGCCGTCATGGTCGACGTCGCGACCTTCGTCGTCGCCGCGGCGATCCTGTCGACTCTGGTCACCCCAGCCCCGCGGCACCCGCGGCGCTGCTCGGGGCCCGCGCGGGTCTGGCGGAACCGCCCCTACCTGGCGCTCATCGTCTTCAGCGGGCTGTTCGCGCTCACGATGGACTTCTTCCTCATCGGGATGCCGGTGTACGTCTTCAACACCTTGCACGGCCCGCGGTGGCTTCCCGGCGCGATCATCGCGTTGCTCACCGTCGTCACCAGTCTGGGTGGAGTCGTCGGCTTGCGGCTCACCCGGAAGCTGACCCGGATCGCCGCCATGCGCGCGGGCTCGGCGCTGTTCGCGGTGTGGTGCCTGGCGTGCCTCGTGGTGGTGTTCGTGCCGAAGGTCTTCCAGCCGGTTTACCTGCTCGGCGCGACCCTCGTGCTGGCCGCGGGCGATCTCGCGTTCGGCCCGCGATCCGGTGCGCTGGCCGAAGCCGCGGCGCCGCCGGAGGCGCGGGGCCGGTATCTGGCGGCCTTCCAGTACGCGTTCACGCTCGCGGCGGTGATCGCTCCGGCCGTCGTGGCGCTGTTCTCCGTGGCAGTCTGGATCCCGTGGGTGCTCGTGGCCGCGTGCGCCTGTGCGGCGGTCGTCGGCCTCGGGCGGGTGGGGCCGCGTCTGCCCGCGGAGGCCGTCTCCCCGACCAGGAGCTGAAAGTTTTCAGAGTTGAGCGGAACAGACTCAACTTTGCTGACGTTGTACCTGTCGACAAGAACTTCGCAGGACCTAGTACGAGGTGAGGGATGGACGCTTTCAACCCGACCACGAAGACCCAGCAGGCGATCTCGTCGGCGGCGCAGGCGGCCACGATGGCGGGGAACCCGCACGTGGCGGCCGCGCACCTGCTCGGCGCCCTGCTGGCGCAGGGTGAGGGGCTCACCGCACCGCTGCTGACCGCGGTCGGGGCCGATCCGGCGCAGGTGCACAAGGAGCTGGAGCCGCTGATCGCGGCGCTGCCGTCGGCGACCGGTGCCACCGTGTCGAGCCCGCAGTTCGACGCGCACGCGGTCAAGGCGCTGACGCACGCGCAGAAGCTCGCGACCGAACTCGGCGACGAGTACGTCTCGACCGAGCACCTCCTCGTCGGCCTCGCCACCGAAGGCGGGCCGGTGGCCGAGCTGCTCAAGCGGCACGGCGCCACCCCGGACGCGCTGCGCGAGGCGTTCGCCAAGGTGCGCGGCTCCGCGCGGATCACCAGCGCGGACCCGGAAAGCACGTTCAAGGCGCTGGAGAAGTACGGCGTCGACCTGACCGAACGCGCCCGCGCCGGCGAGCTGGACCCGGTGATCGGCCGCGACACCGAGATCCGCCGCGTGGTGCAGGTGCTCTCGCGCCGCACCAAGAACAACCCGGTGCTGATCGGTGAACCCGGCGTCGGCAAGACGGCCATCGTCGAAGGGCTCGCCCAGCGCATCGTCGCCGGTGACGTGCCGGAGTCGCTGCGCGGCAAGCGCGTGGTGGCGCTGGACCTCGGCTCGATGGTCGCGGGCGCCAAGTTCCGCGGTGAGTTCGAAGAGCGGCTGAAGGCCGTGCTCAAGGAGATCACCGACTCCGCGGGCGAGGTCGTCACCTTCATCGACGAGCTGCACACCATCGTCGGCGCCGGCGCGACCGGCGAGGGCGCGATGGACGCGGGCAACATGATCAAGCCGATGCTCGCCCGCGGTGAGCTGCGGATGGTCGGCGCGACCACGCTCGACGAGTACCGCCAGCACATCGAGAAGGACGCCGCGCTGGAGCGGCGCTTCCAGCAGGTGCTGGTCGGCGAACCGTCCACTGAGGACACCATCGGCATTCTGCGCGGGCTCAAGGAGCGGTACGAGGTGCACCACGGTGTGCGCATCACCGACGCCGCGCTGGTCGCCGCCGCGACCCTGTCCGACCGCTACATCACCGCCCGGTTCCTGCCGGACAAGGCGATCGACCTGGTCGACGAGGCCGCGTCGAAGCTCCGCATGGAGATCGACTCGCGGCCCGTCGAGATCGACGAGGTCGAACGCGCCGTGCGGCGGATGGAGATCGAGGAGATGGCGCTGTCCAAAGAGGACGACGCCCCCTCCAAGGAACGGCTCGCCGCGCTGCGCTCGGAACTGGCCGAGAAGCGGGAGACGCTGACCGCGCTGACCGCGCGCTGGCAGAACGAGAAGGGCTCGATCGAACGCGTCCGCGAACTCAAGGAGCAGCTGGAGCAGCTGCGCGGCGAGTCCGAACGCGCCGAACGCGACGGCGACCTCGGCAAGGCCGCCGAGCTCCGCTACGGCCGGATTCCCGCGCTGGAGAAGGAATTCGAGGCCGCGACCGCGGCCAGTGAGGTCAGCCAGCAGAACGTCATGCTCAAGGAAGAGGTCAGCGCGGACGACGTCGCCGACGTGGTCAGCGCGTGGACCGGTATCCCGGCCGGGCGGCTGCTGGAGGGCGAGACGGGCAAGCTGCTCCGGATGGAGGAGGAGCTCGGCAAGCGGGTCGTCGGGCAGAAGGAGGCCGTGCAGGTCGTCTCGGACGCGGTGCGCCGCACCAGGGCGGGCGTCGCCGACCCCGACCGGCCGACCGGTTCGTTCCTGTTCCTCGGCCCGACCGGTGTCGGCAAGACCGAGCTGGCGAAGGCCCTCGCCGAATTCCTGTTCGACGACGAGCGCGCGATGCTGCGGATCGACATGAGCGAGTACGCCGAGAAGCATTCGGTGGCGCGCCTGGTCGGGGCGCCTCCGGGCTACGTCGGCTACGACCAGGGCGGCCAGCTGACCGAGTCGGTGCGCAGGCGGCCGTATTCGGTCGTGCTGCTCGACGAGGTCGAGAAGGCGCACCCGGACGTGTTCGACGTGCTCCTGCAGGTGCTCGACGACGGACGCCTCACCGACGGCCAGGGCCGCACGGTGGACTTCCGCAACACGATCCTGGTGCTGACGTCGAACCTCGGCTCGCAGGCCATCGCCGACCCGTCGCTCGACGAGCGTCAGCGCACCGACGCGGTGATGTCGGTGGTGCAGCGGCAGTTCAAACCGGAGTTCCTGAACCGGCTGGACGACATCGTGGTCTTCCACGCGCTGGGCACCGACGAGCTGACGTCCATTGTGGACATCCAGATCGAGCGGCTCGCCACGCGGCTGTCGCGCCGCCGCTTGACGCTGGAGGTCACCGACGGGGCCCGCGAGTGGCTCGCGCTGAACGGCTTCGACCCGATCTACGGCGCGCGGCCGCTGCGGCGGCTGGTGCAGTCGGCGATCGGCGACAAGCTGGCGAAACAGCTGCTGGCCGGTGAGATCCGGGACGGCGACACGGTGCGGGTGGACATCCCGGCCCAGGAGGCGTCGGAGGCGCTGACGGTCACCCGGGTGGACTGACGCCTCGTGGGCGGGCCCGGAATCACCAGGCCCGGGGCGCGTCGCCCAGCAGGACCCCGCAGTACATGAAGGCCCCCTTCCTTGCGCCAGGCGCAAAGAAGGGGGCCTTCATGTACTCGGGTGAGCAAGAACGGATGGACGACACACCGCGGTCAGGTTTCCAGCCGCGAGTCGTCCGCCCGATCACGCGTGTCGTCCATCCCCGCACGCGTGTCGTCCGTCCAGTCACGCGTGCGGGGAGGAACGGACCGTTGCCAGCGTTGGCGACACGGCGATTTGTCGACCTTTCGCCGCGTCTTTCGTGGTCTTTCCAGGGCGCGGCACCGAAAGGGGTGGCGCGACACGGCGCCCGGCGGTCACATCCGGTGAGGGCAGGGGGATACCCTGACCGGCGTGGGTATTCCGGCGTGGATCTGGTTCGTCATCGCCGCCGTCGCCTTGGTGGCGGGGCTGGCGCTGCTCGCGGCCGACCGGGCGAAGGAGGGCTCGCGCAATCGCGAGCGCATGCGCTGGGCCGAGCTGCGCGGCTGGCAGTTCGTCGAAGAGGACGAACGGTTGCCGAGGCAGTGGTCCAACGGCGCGATCGGGTACTTCGGTGCCCAGCTGGCGGTCAACGTCGTCGCCGGGTCCACCTTCACCTCCGACGGGCGGCGTCCCGTCTTCATCTTCGACATCGAGACCGAGGGTCAGATCCCGGCGGTCGTGGTCGCCGTACGGTGCAACCGCGTGCACGAGGTGCCGCTGGAGATGTGGCTGTCCAGCGTGCCGTTCCAGCGCCAGGACATGCCCGAGATGCTCGGCCCGATCGGCCAGCGCTACGCCTTCGCGGACGACTCGGAGGGCGCCCGCAAGGTGATCACACAAGACCTCGTCGACGCGGCGGACTCGCTCGGCGGCGACGTCGGCGTGGCGTGGCTGGAAAACGAGTGGGTGCTGGCGAGCGTCGCCCCGAACGCCGGGCCGTCGCGCCTCGAGCGGCTGCTGCGCGACCTCGGCGAGATCGCCGACATCGTGGACCCGTTCGACGAGGAGTACGACAACGCCTCGACCCCTGGCCGTCACTGGCAGGCCGAGGCCGCCGATGACATCGAGCCGCAGGGTTAGGCCGGTTCGAGCTCAAGTGGGAGCGCCCCGGCGATGAAGCCGGTGTGCGACGGCTGACCGAGCAGGGTCAGATCGAGCGTCCCGGACTGCGTCACACGCCCTGCCTGTGCGGGATCGGTGGACGGCAGGACCCCGCGCACGGACGACGTCGAGGTGCCGCGGACGGACGCGACCTCCCCGATGCCGAGGTCGCCACTGATCGTGTGCGAACCGGATCCGGTGAACCCGGCGCCGGGCTGCGCCAGATTCACCTCCTGGCCGGTGGTGACCAGCCCGGTCGACGGGCCGATGGTGCCGCCGAGCACGTGCTCCTGGCCGTAACCCGCGCCCGAGCCGGCGTCGAGTGGCAGGACGCCGCTGAACCGGCCGTTGCCGTGCTGCCCCGAGGTCGCCCCGATGGCGGCGAGGTCACCGACGTCGACCGCGTGCCCGGACGACCGCCCGCCCTCCAGCACGCCGCCGAGGTCGCCGGAGAAACCGCCGTCGAGCCGGAGGGTCCTGTCAAGGGTTCCGCCGGCCTGCTGGTCCGTCTCGTTGATGACGCCGACCCCGGGCAGCGGGCGGACGGCGTGATAGGTCCCCTCGGCGGCGCGGAGCCCGCGGCTGTCCTCGGAGACGAAGGTGGGGGCGCCGGTGCGCGGGTCGAGCGCGACCTCGGTCAGCCGTTCGCCGGTCCGTTCGAGTTCGGTCTCGTTCCCGGCGACGACGCTGCCGTGGCCATCGACCTTCACCGCTTCCCGCTGGCCCTGCTTGACGGCCTCGGACGTCTTCGCCGCGGCGAGCGCGCCGACCTTGTCCGGACGGGCCGTGACCCCGTCGCGGGTCTCGACGGTCTCGCTCACCGAGCGACGGACGTCCACGATGGCCTTCGCGTCGCCGACGTCCTTGCTGAAGACGTTCCGTTCGGTGTTGGTCAAGAAGCCGCGAAAGACGGTCGTGTCGTCTTCGCTGGTGAAGGCGGCTCCGCGATCGAGGCTGCCTTCGCGCTGGTGATCGAGTGGGAGCGGGATCGACGGGCCGGTCTGGGTGGCGAGCGCGGTGGCCGGACCGGCGAGCAACAGCGCCAGCGGCGCCGCGCCGACCGCGACTTTGGGCAGGTAGCTCGGCTTGCGCCTGCTGTGCTTCCCCATGGGGGCGGACGATACTTCCCGACTCCGGCCGTTGCACGTCAAATCCCCACCGTGGGTGACCCCCACGCCTGCCCCAGCCGAGCGTGTCCCCGGAACCCGACCGAGGAGTAGGTTCCCGATATGACACAGACCGCCCTGATCACCGGCGCCACCGCCGGCATCGGCGCGCAGTTCGCGCGCAGGCTCGCCGCCGAGGGGTACGACCTCGTGCTCGTCGCCCGCGATGTCGACCGGTTGGAGAACTTCGCCGCGGAGCTGGTCGAGGCGCACGGCGTCGACGTCGTGGTCCTGTCCGCCGATCTGTCCGAAGTGGACGGACGGGCACTGGTCGAGGAACGCCTGGCCGAAGCGCCGGTGGAGCTCCTGGTGAACAACGCGGGCTTCGGGCTCAACGGCGATTTCTGGACCATCCCGCCGGACGCGCTGCAGCGTCAGCTGGACGTCAACGTCACCGCCGTCCTGCGGCTGACCCGCGCGGCGCTGCCGGGGATGATCGACCGCGGCGAGGGCGCGATCATCAACGTCAGCTCCGTCGCGGGCTTCTTCAGCGGCCGCGGTTCGACGTACACGGCCAGCAAGAACTGGGTCACCTCGTTCACCGAAGGCATCGCCGCCTCGCTGCCGGAGAACATCCGCATGATGGCGCTCTGCCCCGGGTTCACCACCACGGAGTTCCACGAGCGGGCCGGACTGGACAAGCCCGGCCCGAAGGCCTTCTGGCTCGGCGTCGAGCAGGTCGTGGACGAGGCGCTCGCGGATCTGCGCCGCGGCAAGGTGATCTCGGTGCCGAGCCTGCAGTACAAGGTGCTCGTCGCGGTCGGCGGGCTGCTGCCGAGGGCGGTGCTGCGGAAGCTCGGCGGCGGGTTCGGCGGCAAGGGCCGCACTTAGAAAGCGGACGTTGCGAAAGCCACTTTCGCAACGTTGAAGGTTGCGAAAGTGGCTTTCGCAACCTGCCACCTTTGCCCTATCACTCCCGACCTCCACGTGAAACCGCATATATAGGCATCAAGTGGGCATCAAGCCGGGTGCTGTCTGTCCTTTGTGGACATCCGCCAGCGAAGAAGTCCTTTATCGCAGAGGCTCGGACACGACAGCGCCTAGGGCGTGTCCTGCAAGTCATGTTCGCCCGCGCGGTGACCGTGTGGATTTCTGGTCATCCAACGCACCAAAATCCAGACGGTCCTCCAGCGACACCAAAGGTCCCCCGCTGTCTTTTCGCAGGTCAGCACGCCAGGCGATACTTACCGGCCACGGCCTAGTCGTAGTCGGCGGTTTCGATCGACCGCACGCCGTCGGCCCCGGCGAGCACGGTGGGGGCGGCGGTGGCATCGGGACCGGTGAGGTCGAGCGTCACCGTCACCTCGCCGTCGCGGTCGTCGGCGATCCGCAGGGACGTGATCGACCATCGGTGGCTCGTGCACAGCGTCAGCAGGTCGCGCAGGACGCCTTGTCCGTCCACGTAACTCACGCGAAGCCTGGTCGTGCCGGTGCCGCCGGGCAGATGCGCGCTCAGCCAGGTGAAACCGAGGACCACCACGAAATGCAGGGCCGTCACCACGACCGCCAGCACCAGCAGGCCGGCACCCGCCGCCATGCCGATGGCCGCGGTCTCCCAGACGGCGGCGGCCGTGGTGAGCCCGCGGATCGCGCCCTGCCTGGTGATGATCAGCCCGGCGCCGAGGAAGCCGACACCGGAGACGATCTGTGCCGCGATCCGGGACGGGTCGAGCACGACCTGCCCGGTCGCGAGGATATCGCCGAAACCGTACTTACTGACCAAAAGGATCAGTGCGGACGCCGTGCCCACGATGGTCTGGGTCCGCAGTCCGGCGCTCTTGCCCCTGAGCTGCCGTTCCAGCCCGATCGCCGCCGACAGCGCGAACGCCGTCGTCAGCTCACCGATCTGGAGCCAGCCCTGTCCGTTCGAGACCATCACCCCACAGTGCCATCGGCCGGACGACGGTTCGAGCCCCTGCCGGGCGGGTACGCGCGGATCATGAAGTCAACACTTCTTGTCATCGCGGTGGCGTTGACGCTGGCCGCCTGTTCCACCGAACAGGCGCCCGCCCCGGCGGCACCGGGACCGATCGAAGCCCAGCCGGTGAAGGCGATCCAGACGGCGGCAGGCGCTTTGCCCGACGGGCGGGTGTTCGACGTGGAGCCCGCCAACGACGGGTGGGAGATCAAGGTCGCGTCACACGGGCAGGAACACAAGGTGCGCGTGAGCCCGGACGGCGGCCAGGTCCTCGGCAAGCAGCAGACCGCCAAGCCGAGCGACGACCTGGCGAAGGTCGAGCAGGCGGGTGTCGACGCGGTGAAGGCACTCCAGTCCGCGCAGCAACGCCAGCCGGGTGCGCTCGACGAGATGGAGGTCGACTACGCCGCCGACGGCACCCTCGTCTGGGAGGTCGGGCTCCGCGACGGCAAGGGCGTCGAGCACGACGTCGACGTCGATGCCAGGACCGGTGCGGTGCGGTAGGGCCCGCCCTACCCAGGAGACGCACGCTTGCCCCAGGGTGCTTCCGACCTGGGATTCCTAGTGTTTTCCCCATGAACACTGGGTGGAACGGTGACGCGGTCCGGCTCGACGGCGTCCGCAAGGAATACGGCAAGGGCGTCGTCGCTCTGGACGGGGTGACGCTGGCGTTCCCGCGCGGTGGGTTCACCGCGGTGATGGGTCCTTCGGGCTCGGGTAAAAGCACCTTCCTGCATTGCGCGGCCGGGCTGGACCGGCCGACGTCGGGGTCCGTCGTGCTCGATGGTCAGGAGCTGGCCGGGATGAGCGAGACGAAGCTGACGAAGCTGCGCCGCGACCGGGTCGGCTTCATCTTCCAGGCCTTCAACCTGCTTCCGGCGCTGACCGTCGAGCAGAACGTCACGCTCCCGCAGCAGCTCGCAGGCGCCAAGCCGGACCGTCGTGTCGTCGAGGAGATGCTCGCCCGCGTAGGGCTTTCCGGCCGCCGCAAGCACCTTCCCGGCGAACTGTCCGGCGGGCAGGCGCAGCGCGTCGCGATCGCGCGGGCGCTGGTCACCCGGCCCGCGGTGGTCTTCGCCGACGAGCCGACCGGCGCGCTCGACACCCGCACCGCCGCCGAAGTCCTCGCGCTGCTGCGCGATTCCGTCCGGACGACCGGCCAGACGGTGATCATGGTGACCCACGACCCGATGGCCGCCTCGTACGCCGACCGCGTCATCTTCCTGGCCGACGGCCGGATCGCGGACGAGCTGCACGCGCCGACCGCGGACGTCGTAGCCGAGCGCATGACCCACCTGGGTGCCTGGGGCGGCTCGGTCAGGGCGGGTGCGTGATGCTGCGACTCGCCTTCCGAACCTTGCGCCTGCGCAAGGGTGGCTTCATCGGCACCTTCATCGCCGTCTTCTTCGGCGCGCTGATCGTCGCCTCCTGCGGCGGCCTGATGGAGACCGGGATCCGCAGCAACGCGGAACCCCAGCGCCTCGCCGCCGCGCCGATCCTCGTCACCGGCGGCCAGACCTTCGCGCTGCCCAAGGAGGATCCGGCCTCCCTCGAAGCCGACGACAAGCGCAAGTTCGAGGACGCGCGGCTCCCCGAGCGCGTCCGGCTCGACAACGGGCTGGTCTCCCGGCTGCGTTCCGTTCCCGGCGTCTCGAACGTCGTCGGTGAAGTGAGCTTCCCGCTCGCGGCGGGCGGCGAGCCCGGCCTCGGCCACGCTTGGGACTCCGCCGTCCTGACCCCGTACGCGCTGGCCGCGGGTTCCCCGCCGGCGGTGGGCGAGGTGGTCGTCGAAGCCACGTCGGGAGCGAAGGCCGGTGACCTTGTCGAGGTCGCCGCGCGCGGCATGACCGAAACGTTCCGCGTCTCCGGCGTGGCAGGCGCGCCGCGTTCGATCACGCAGGCCGCCGTGTTCTTCTCCGCCGCCGACGCCGCCCGGCTCTCCGGGTACCCCGGCAAGGCCGACGTCATCGGCGTCTTCACCGATCCGGGTGCCGACGTCGAAGCGGTGCGGGCGAAGGTCGCCGAGGTCGCGACCGGGGCGAACGTCCTGACCGGCATCGACCGCGGTGTCGCGGAATTCCCCGAGGCCGATTCGAGCGGCTCCAACCTGATCGTCATCGCCGCGGTGTCCGGCGGGCTCTCGGTGATGGTCGCGATGTTCGTCGTCGCCAGCACACTGAGCCTGTCCACCCAGCAGCGTTCGCGCGAACTCGCGTTGATGCGGGCGATCGGCACGACCCCGCGCCAGCTCCGGCGCATGGTGCTCGGTGAAGCGCTGGCCGTCGGCCTGCTCGCCACCGCGCTCGCCGCGGTACTCGGCCCGTTCCTGGGCGAGTGGCTGTTCGGGCAGCTCGTCGAGAACGGTGTGGTGCCCGCGGTACTGCGGTTCTACCAGGGCTGGTTGCCCGCCGTCGTCGGCGCGGGCGCCGCGATGCTCGCGGTGTTCATCGCCGCCTTCTTCGCGGGCCGCCGCGCCGGGAAGATCCGGCCGACCGAGGCGCTTGCCGAAGCGGCGGTCACCCGTCGCTGGCTGACCCCGACGCGCGTCATCGTCGCCGCGCTCTGCTTCGGCGGCGGCACCGCGCTGGCCATCGTGACCGTCGCGGTGATGACCGGCCCGATCGCGGCCAGCACCGCCGGACCCGCGGTGATCCTCTGGGCGCTCGGCGTCGCGATGATCACCCCCGGCGTCGCGAAGGTGATGACGGCGATCCTGCAGTGGCCGATGCGCCTGCTCGGCGGCATCGACGCCCGGCTCGCCGTGCTCAACACCCGGGCGGGCATCGTCCGGGCGGCGGGCGCGGTCACCCCGATCATGCTCGCCGTCGGGATCGCGACCGCGAACATCTACCTCCAGACCACCCAGCAGGAGCTGGCGAACCAGGCCTTCACCGAAGACGTCCGCGCCGACGCCGTGATCGCCTCCGCGGCGGGCGGGCTGTCCCCGGACCTCGTCCAGCGGATCCAGGGTGTGCCCGGAGTCGCCGGCGCGTCCGAATACGTCACCAGCAGCGTGTTCCTCGAAAACCCGTACGACTCCTCCGACGAGGGACGCCCGGCGGTCGGCCTCACGGCCTCCGGCGCGGGCGCGACGACCGACACCAAGGTGGTCCAGGGCGACCTCGAAGCGCTGACCGGCATGACCGTCGCGCTCCCCGAGGTCTTCGCGAAGGACTTCGGCCGCGGTATCGGCGACACCGTGGGCCTGAGGCTCGGGGACGGCACGCCGGTCGACGTCAAGGTTGTCGCGGTGACCAGCCAGCGCCCCGGGTTCGAGAGCCTGCTGCTCCCGGCCGGTCTGCTGGCCCCGCACACCACCGCCGGGCTCGCCCCGCAGATGCTGGTCCGCGCCGCTCCGGACCTCGATCCGGCGGCGCTCACCGACCGGCTTCGCGAGGCGACCGCCGGGCTGCCGGTGTCCGTCGGCGACCGCGCGGCGCTCGTCGCGGCGCATGACAAGGACCAGGCCGTCGGCGCGTGGGTGAACTACCTGCTGGTCGGGATGATCATCGCGTACACGGTGATTTCGGTCGCGAACACGCTCGTGATGGCGACCGTGCGGCGGCGCCGCGAGTTCGGCCTCCAGCGGCTCACCGGCTCGACCAGGGCGCAGGTGCTGCGGATGGCCGGTTTCGAAGGCGGGCTCGTCGCGCTGGTCGGGATCGTGCTCGGCACCATCGTCGCGGCGGGCTCGATCGTCCCGTTCTGCCTGGTGGCGGCCGATTCCCTGCTGCCGATGGGCTCCCCGCTGATCTACCTGACCATCATCGGGCTCGCCGCGGCGCTCGCACTGGCGGCGACCCTGGTCCCGGCCTGGGCGGCGACCCGAGGCCAGCCCGTCGACGCGGCGACGGCCGGCAATGACTAGAGCTACCGTCGAAGGACCGGCCGGGCCGTGTGTAAGACTCTCGGCCGTGGCGTACCCCGGTGTTGATCAAGCGGCGAAACTCGAACTGGCGAGACTGGTCGGCGAACTCGCCGTCGTGCACGGCAAGGTGACCTTGTCCTCGGGCAAGGAAGCCGACTACTACATCGACCTCCGGCGGGCGACGCTGCATCACGCGGCCGCCCCGCTCATCGGGAAGCTGCTCCGCCAGCTCACGCACGACTGGGACTACGTCGCCGCCGGCGGCCTGACCCTCGGCGCGGACCCGGTGGCGCTGGCGATGCTGCACTCCGCGGCGACCGACGGTGTCGTGCTCGACGCGTTCGTCGTCCGGAAGGCCGTCAAGGAACACGGCATGCAGCGCCGGATCGAAGGCGTCGAGGTGCTGGGGCAGCGCGTGCTGGCCGTCGAGGACACCTCGACCACCGGCGGCAGCGTGCTCACCGCCGTCGAGGCGCTGCGCGAGGCCGGAGCGAACGTGGTCGGCGTCGCGACCGTCGTCGACAGGGACACCGGAGCGCGCGAGGCCATCGAGAAGGAAGGCCTCGAATACCGTTACATTCTGAACAAGGACGATCTCGGTCTGTCCTGACTAAAGCGTCCCCAAGGGGGCATCCTCCGTGTGCGAACGGAGGATGCCCTTTTTTCGTGAGCGTTTCTCAATCCGAGAGGGGTAACGTCCCTGGTAGGGGTGTGAAAGGGGGCTTGAGGTGGCGGGTTTCCTGGCGAACGTGACAGTCGCGGTGCATATTTTCGCGCTGTTGTTCATCGGATTCGGTGGTTTCCTCGCGTGGCGGTGGCCGAAGGTGATCTTCGTGCATGTGTTCTTCGCCGCATGGGGGGTCCTCGTCAACGTCTTCCCGTGGCCCTGCCCGCTGACGGCGGCGGAGAACTACTTCCGGCACCAGCAGGGGCTCGGCGACCTGCCCGGCGGCTTCAACGCCTACTACCTCTACGACACCGTGTTCCCGCGCTCGTCGCTGCCGGTCGTCGTCGTGATCGCGATGGCGACGGTGATCATCTCCTACATCGGCGCGTACCAGCGCTGGCGTCACCGCCACCACGACGGCGACGCACCGGCGCACCGCGTCAGCATGGGCTGAGTGACAATCCTCGGGTGAACTCGGATGAAGCCGGTCCCACCGAATGGGTGGCGAAGGAAGAGGTCGGCGTCGGTCCGTGGGAGGGCGAGTGGCCCTCGGACGAACGCTACGACCCCGAACTCCTGGCCAACGGCGACCGCCGCAACGTCGTCGACCCGTACCGCTACTGGCGGCGCGAGGCCATCGTGTCCGATGTGGACAGCCGACGGCACCCGTTCCACGTGGCGATCGAGAACTTCCAGCACGACCACAACATCGGCACCGTGGTCCGGACGGCGAACGCCTTCGCGGCCGCCGCGGTGCACATCGTCGGGCGGCGGCGCTGGAACCGGCGCGGCGCGATGGTGACCGACCGTTACCAGCACCTGCTCCACCATGAGGACGTCGACGGGCTGCTGACCTTCGCCGCCACGGAAGGGCTCGCCGTGGTCGCCGTCGACAACACTCCCGGATCGCAGCCCGTCGAGACCGCCGAGCTGCCGCGCGAGTGTGTCCTGCTGTTCGGCCAGGAAGGGCCGGGCCTGTCGGCCGAGGCGCAGAAGACGGCGGCGCTGGTCGTCTCGATCGCGCAGTTCGGCACGACCCGCTCGATCAACGCCGGTGTCGCCGCCGGGATCGTCATGCACGCCTGGGTCCGGCAGCACGCCGACCTGTCCCAAGCCTGGTGACCTGCGGCTAGACGGGAGCGACCTCGACGGGGATGCCGTTCAGCACGGCGTTCCCAGACGGGACGTCGAGCAGGGTCTCGTCGGCGACCAGGTTCGAGTTGACCCCGGGGTGCGCGGCAGCGACCCGCGCGCGCGTGCCGTCGAGGTCGTGGCCCCAGCCGTGCGGCATGCTCACCACGCCGGGCCGGACGTCGGCCGTGACCTCCACCGGCGCTTCGAGCTTCCCCGCCCGCGACGTCACCGCCGCGAGCCCGCCGTCGGTCAGCCCGAGGCGGGAAGCGTCGTCCGGGTGAACCTGGACGGTGCACCGGTTCCCGCCGCGGACCAGCGGCGCCAGGTTGTGCATCCACGAGTTGTTCGAGCTCAGGTGCCGCCGTCCGATCAGCAGCAGACCGCCGTCCGGCGCCTTGTCCAGCTCCGCGCGCAGGCGGAGGACGTCCTTCGTGATCGCGTCCGGCGCCAGCTCGACCTTCCCGCTCGCGGTGGCGAGCGCCTCCGCGAGCCGCGGTTTCAGCGCCCCGAGGTCGATACCGTGCGGGGCGGCTTCGAGGTCGGCCAGGCTCAGGTCGTACGGTCCGCCGCGCAGCATCAGGTCGATCATCCGCTCCGGTCCCGTGCGGCCTTCGGCGAGTGCCAGGTCGACGCCGGTGCGCCGCGCCGTCTCGCCCGCGACCATCGTGTCGAACGCGGCGACGTCGACGTCCGGGCCCTGGCCGGCGGCGATCCCCGCCAGCCGCAGCAGCGTCACCCACTCCTGCGGCATCTCGGTTTCGAGCGGCTGCGGCGTCCAGTTCGCGACGTTGCGGACGGCGAGCGCGTACAGCGCGACGTCGTAATGCGGCCGCTCCAGCGGCGACGGCCCGGGCAGGATGACGTCGGCGTGCCGCGTGGTCTCGTTGAGGTACACGTCCAGCGAGACCATGAAGTCCAGCTGCCGCAACGCTTCCGTGAGCCGTGCGGAGTTGGGTGTGCTCAGCGCCGGGTTGCCGCTGATGGTCACCAGCGCCCGCACCTGGCCTTCGCCGGGTGTCTCGATCTCGTCGGCGAGCGTGGCCACCGGCAGTTCGCCGAGCACCTCGGGATACCCGCGCACCCGGCTCGTCCAGCGGCCGCTGGTGAACGGCGAGGACCGGCGCGGCCGCCAGAGCGCGGGCAGCGGGAACATCACGCCGCCTTCGCGATCGAGGTTGCCGGTCAGCGTGTTGACGACGTCGACCAGCCAGCTCGCGACGGTGCCGAACGACTGCGTCGTCGTCCCCATCCGGCCGTACACCGCGGCGCGATCGGCGTCCGCGAGTTCGAGCGCGATGCGGCGGATCTCGGCGGCGTCGATCCCGGTCGCGGGCGCGACCGCCTCCGGGGTGAACGGCTCCGCGAGCACGCGGACCTCGTCGACACCGTCGACATGCTCTCCCGGAGTGACCCGGTTCTCCGCGAACAGGACGTTGACCAGCGCGAACAGGAACAACGCGTCGGTACCGGGCCGGATCGCGTGGTGCTCGTCGGCGAACTGCGCGGTCCGGGTGCGGCGCGGATCGACGACGACGATCTTCCCGCCGCGCTTCCGGATCCCGCGCAGCTTCCCTCGGGTATCCGGGGCGGTCATCAGGCTTCCGTTGGACACCAACGGGTTCGCGCCCAGGATGAGCAGGTGTTCGGTGCGGTCGAGGTCGGCGACGGGAATGGCCTGCGGGTCGCCGAAGAGATAGCCGGAGGAGAAGTGCTTCGGCATCTGGTCGACGGTTGTCGCGGTGTAGAAGTTCCTGGTGCCCAAGGCTTTGAAGAACACACGGCCGTAAAGCACCAGTGCCGCGTTGTGCACCGTCGGGTTGCCGGAGTAGACGGCGACGGCGTTCTTCCCGTGCTCGTCGATGATCGGCCGGAGCCGCCGGTCGACCTCGGCGAACGCCTCGTCCCAGGTGACCTCGACGAACTCGCCGTCGCGTTTCACCAGCGGCGCGGTGAGCCTGTCCGGGTCGTGGTGCAGCGCGCCGAGCGAGGCGCCCTTCGGGCAGATGTAGCCCTGCGAGAAGACATCCTCGCGGTCACCCTGTACGCGGGTGACCAGGCTCTTGTCGTCGATCGTCACCTCCAGCCCGCAGGTGGCTTCGCAGAGCGGGCAGGTCACATGCGCCGTGGTCATGAAGCACCTCGCGGGTTCGGGAGTCCTCCCAACATACTGAGCGGTATGTCAGCGGGCAAGGGATGATGGCGCGATGACTGCTCTCGCCGACCGGGCCGCGATCGCCGAGCGCGCGATCCGCGACCGGCATCTGCGCCGCGTGTGGGGGCTGCCCGGGACCGTGCTCGGCCGCAGCGGCTGGCCGCCGTCGGCGGGTCAGCGCGTCCATTGGCACTGGAACTACTGGTGGCAGGCGCATCTGCTGGACACCCTCGTCGACGCCCAGCTGCGGAACCCTTCACCGGATCGGCTGAAGCTGATCGATCGGTTCGTGGTGTCCGTGCGGCTGCGCAACTTCGGCAAGTGGATCAACGACTATTACGACGACATCGCCTGGCTCGGCCTCGCGCTGCAACGCGTCGGGCATCTCGGGCTGGACGTTCGCGGCGGGCTGGAGGCGATCAGTTCACGGCTGCGCGAAGGCTGGACCGACGACGCGGGCGGCGGGATCTGGTGGCGTGTCGGCGACGACTTCAAGAACGCGCCCGCGAACGGTCCGGCCGCGATCTTCCACGCCCGCGAAGGCGCCGCACAACCCGCTCGCGGGTTGACCGACTGGATGACCGAGCGGCTCGTCGACCCGGATTCCGGACTGGTGTGGGACGGCCTGCGGGTCGGCAGCGGTGAACTCGTCAAGCATATTTTTACCTACTGCCAAGGTGTTTACCTCGGCGCCTGCCTAGAACTGTCCGAAATGGGCAGAGTGGAGCGGACGATCCGCGCGGTCTCGGAACATGTCGCCCCGAACGGGGTGATCCGGGGGCAGGAAGGCGGTGACGGCGGTCTGTTCGGCGGGATCCTGGCGCGCTATCTCGCGCTCGCGGCACCGCTGCTGCCGAGCGGGATCGCGCGCGAGCTGGTCATCCGGTCGGCTGACGCCTGCTGGTCCGGTGCCACCGAGACGCCGCACGGGCCGCTCTTCAGCGCCGACTGGGCGACTCCGGCGCCTTCGCTGCCCCTCGCCGCCGACGCTCCCGAACGTGACCTGTCCGTTCAGGTGAGCGCGTGGATGCTCCTGGAGGCCGCCGCGACCCTCGACGCCCGCATTTAGAGGACTAAACGCGGGCAGGGGCAAAGGTGGCAGGTTGCGAAAGCCACTTTCGCAACGTTGAAGGTTGCGCT